>JBDKTZ010000155.1:0-9210 GCA_039679975.1 Prolixibacteraceae bacterium | reverse complement strand
CTTTTTTCTAAATATTTGTTAATGCTGTTTTTATTAAGATTTATTCTTAATAATTTAGCAGCAGTATAACTTAAATTGTGAAGTAATGAAGAGATTAGTCTTAGTAATGGCAATTGTGTTCACATTTGGTGTGACATACGCAGCAAGTGGAACGAAAGAAGTGAAGAAAGCAGGCACGGAACAGAGTGCAAGCAAACCGGATGACAAGAAGAAGGACTGTTGCAAAAAAAGCTGTGACAAAGCTAAAAGCGGAGACAAGAAAACAACTTCTGACAAGAAGTAACTCTTATGATCAAAAAACCGGCTCCCCGCCGGTTTTTTTTGTATTTTCGCTCAAAGAACTGAGCGAAATGAAGTCACCCAAATCCTTCCGCCTGCACATTGGCATTTTTGGACGCCGCAATGTCGGCAAATCATCTTTATTAAATGCAGTTACCCATCAGGAAGTATCGATTGTTTCGGATATCGCGGGAACAACTACCGACCCTGTAGAGAAGCCCATGGAGTTACTGCCTCTTGGGCCGGTGCTCTTCATTGACACGGCAGGCATTGATGATTCAGGCGCTCTGGGCGAAAAGCGCATCCGTAAGACCATGGAGGTAATCGACCGCACCGATCTGGCCATACTGGTATCGAACAGCGGCGAATGGGGATCTTTTGAAGAGCTCTTCGTTCGGAAACTGGAGGACAATAATATTCCGGTGATCATCGTGCTGAATAAGTCAGATCTACATGAAACGAACGATACGCTTTTGCAGAACCTGCGTTCCAAAAACCTTCCGGTTGCAGAAACATCCGTTTTACAGCAAAAGGGGGTCGATCGGTTGCGGGAGCTCATTCTGAAAAATGCACCTGAGTCGTTTATCAGCCGGACAGCCATTCTGGCTGATCTGGTCGGACCCGGAGAAATGGCTGTTTTGGTAATTCCTGTTGACAAAGAAGCTCCGAAAGGACGTCTGATCCTTCCGCAGGTTCAAAGTATCCGGGATTTGCTTGATGCCAACGCGTATTGTCTGGTCACAAAAGATGACCAATTGAGCGAAGCGCTTTCCAGGCTAAGTATACCTCCCAAATTAGTTGTAACCGATAGTCAGGCTTTTCAAAAAGTGTCGTCGATTGTTCCCGAAGACATTCCTTTAACAGGTTTTTCGATTCTCATGGCCAGGTATCAGGCCGATCTGAACCAGATGGTAACAGGCGCCATGGCTATAGACCGGCTCAGGCCCGGGGATCATGTACTGATCGCTGAAGCATGCAGCCACCATCCCATCGAAGAAGACATCGGCACGGTCAAAATCCCGAACTGGCTGAACAACTATATCGGTGGGCAATTACAGTTCAGCTATGTTCGCGGGCACGACTTTCCGGTGAACATCAGTGACTACAAACTGATTGTCCATTGCGGCGCATGCATGTGGAACCGGCGTGCCATGCTTTCACGGATCATGAAAGCCCGGCAGGCAGGGGTGCCGCTTACCAACTACGGGCTCACCATCGCTTATACACTGGGCATCTTTGAACGGGCGCTGCAGCCATTCCCGGAAGCGCTGCAAATTTACAGGAAGGGAAAACCGATATCCTGACGTCTGCGATTGTTACAGGTCATTCATCAACGCAGTGTCACCGCAGATTGAACCGGACCTGGTGATTACAGGAAACAGTTTTTTCGCATTTTTACTTTAATCGACCCGGCTGTCGCTCTCTTCCCTGTTTAGGGTAAACTTCTTTGCAAGTGTGGCGTTGGAGTCTCCGCCCACGAAAAGAATAAAATCTCCGGGCTCTGTTCCAAAAGTCATATCTTTCCTATAAAACGCAAGATCCTGGCCGGAAAGGCTGAATGTCACCTTTTTGGTTTCGCCTTTCGCAATCATCACTTTTTTAAAGCCCTTCAGTTCCTTCAGCGGACGTGTCACCGACCCTACCAAATCGCGAACATACATTTGAACGACTTCTTCTCCATCTCTGTCTCCTGTATTAGTCACCTCAACAGAAACCTCGATAGTTTCTCCTGCAGGGAACATGCTTTTACTCAATGCCAGGTTCTTATATTCGAAAGAGGTATAGCTCAATCCGTATCCAAAGGGAAACAATGGTTCGTTCGGACTGTCGAGGTAGCGGGAACGGTATTTCTGTTCGGGTCCGTCCGGTTCATAGGGGCGGCCGGTATTTTTGACGCTGTAAAAGATCGGAACCTGTCCAAGGTTGCGTGGAAATGTAACAGGAAGCTTACCCGATGGATTCCGTTTTCCAATAAGTACGTCTGCGATGGCCTCTCCGCCCATTGTCCCCGGATACCATGTTTCAAGTATAGCGTCCGACCATTCAAATTCGTTGGTCAACTCCAGCGGACGTCCGTTCATCAGTACCAGCACGACAGGCTTACCTGCCTTACGTATCTCACATAACAATTTCTTCTGAATGTCCGGAATGCTGATACTCGTGCGGCTGGCGGCCTCGCCTGTCCAGTCCCACGGTTCGCCGAGCGCCATGACGACTACATCGGCTTTCCCGGCCAACCCGAGCGCGGCAACAAACCGGGAGGAATCATTACCTGTAAAATCACACCCTTTGTTGTAGGCGACCTCTCCGCCGCTGTTGACTTTTTTTAAGGCCGAATAAACCGATGAGATCTCGTCCCAGTCGCCGGCAGCCTTCCACGAGCCAAGCAAATCCCGTTTGGAATCAGCAAGCGGACCGAGAAGGGCAATGGATTGTCCTTTCCGTAAAGGGAGTACCTGTTTATCATTTTTCAGCAGGACCATCGATTTGCAGGCTACATCGTAAGCGGCATTTAGGTTAGCCTGTGAGTAAACAGTTTCCTTTTCCCGCTGTTCATCACTGTAGCGGTACGGATCGTCAAAGAGGCCCAGCATAAATTTCAGTTTCAGCACCCGTTTTACTGCCATATTAATTTGTTCCGCCGAAATATTTCCCGCTTCCACCAGTTCCTTCAGATAATCGCCGTAGGCTCCGCCTTGCATGTCCATATCCACGCCTGCATTGATCGCCAGTTCTGCAGCCTCTTTCAGATTAGCGGCAACACCGTGCGGTATGAGCTCGTTAACGGCCGTATAGTCGGTCACCACGAAACCTTTAAATCCCCACTCATCCCTAAGAATATCGGTCATCAGCCATTTACTGGCACTTGCCGGTACGCCGTCCAGTTCATTAAACGAGGTCATCACGCTAAGCGCTCCCGCATCCAGGGCTGCTTTATAAGGAGGGAGATAAACTTCCCGAAGCATTCGCTCCGACATGTCGACCGTATAATAATCGCGCCCTGCCTGAGCGGCGCCGTACGCGGCAAAATGCTTGACACAAGCAAGGATTGTGGTTGGATCGGCCAGATCGTTGCCCTGGAAGCCAAGTACACGAGCTTTCGCGATTTCACTTCCCAGATAAGTATCTTCTCCCGCTCCCTCAGAAATTCTTCCCCAGCGGGGATCGCGCGCAATGTCAACCATGGGGGCGAATGTCCAGTGTAATCCCATGGCCGCGGCTTCGCCCGCAGCTACTCTCGCCCCTTTTTCAATGGCGACAAGATCCCAGGAAGCCGCTTCTCCCAATGAAATAGGAAAAATTGTCTTATGTCCGTGAATGACATCGTAGCCAAACAAAAGCGGAATTCCCAACCGTGACTCTTTCACAGCGATTTCCTGTAGTTCCCGGGTGTATTTGGCAGAATATGCATTGAATATATTGCCGCATTTTCCTGAACGAATCTCTTCCAATGTGTTGGCAGGCACTACCGGACCAGTCACATCCCAGTTGCTGGTATAAAGAACGAGCTGCCCGATCTTTTCATCCAGCGTCATCAATGCTAAAACAGAGTCTGCTTTCTGATCAAACTGATCCCGCCGGGCAGCCAGTGGTCCCGATACCGTAAAAAAAACAGCGAACAGGATTGCCAAAAGTTGTGTATTCATCGATATTGGTGTTAATAGTGCTTTATGTCCCGTTCAAATCCCAATCTTTCGAGTCCTTTTTGGACATCTTTATTCTTCATGAACAGGTTCCAGAGTAATCCGGTACGGTAATTTTCAATCATCACCGGGATCGGCCCCTGATCGATAGCCAGGTAACGTGGTGTATACCATTTTTTCGATACGCTATAGGCATCATAAGGGCCATATTTTCCGATCAGTGAATCCGCCCTCAGATACAGGTACTTCAAGAACTGAAGTGACTCTTTTGGCGTATAAGGGAACGACGACAAAGCCGCCGTGGGTGAAATGACTCCCTGATCGTCTCCCGGATGATGACCTGCATATCCGTTAACGGAGTAGCTTGAAGTCAATCCCCACTGATCAGGACCATATCCTTCAAAATTCTTTGGATTGTCCAGTGCGTAACGATAATGGATCAGGGCATGGTGCCGGTTGAGTTTCCGGTAATCGGCATACGCATCAGACAGACCGCGCGGATCCAGCCCCAGGTAAGAATAATGCGCCCAGAACAAGGGGCCGACCGGATCATCATTGTGCTCATAATGATCAAGAATAGTCCGTAGCCCGTATACGACAGTATCATTTTTGATAGCGCCGTTCCTCGCCCAGCCTTTATGATAAACATCAGGATGAATAGGGTTTGTAGGTGAAGCTGCCGCGAGAACATACATAATCAGGCATTCATTATAGCCACCTACCGGAAAATTCATTTCCCATCCAAAATTTGGCGACCAGTGCCAGTACAAAACTTCTTCTCCCCGAGTGTACCAGTCCCATTCGACTTCACGCCACAGCTTGTCAATGTCGGTTACCAGCTCCTTTTCCTCCTCATTCCCATTTCTGAAATATTCGGATACAGTCAGCAATCCCTGTATCATGAAGGCAGTTTCCACAAGGTCGCCTCCGTCATCTTTCGGACTAAACGGCTTGACCTTGCCTGTTTTCCCTTCAAGCCAATGAGGCCAGGCACCATGGAATCGGTCTGCACGCGACAGGAAGTCGACTATTTTCCGGAAACGGGCCAGTGCCTGTTCCCGTGTAATGAAGTTCCGTTCCACACCTACCAGAATAGCCATAACCCCAAATCCGCCCCCTCCCAATGTGACCACGCTCTGATCATTCTGAGGATAAATACCATCCAGGTGAATACGCTCACAAGCCATGCCCGAATTGGTTTCTGCCCCGTCCCAGAAGTAGCTGAAAGTTTGCTTCTGCAATGTATCCAGCAACCTCTCCTCTTCCTCCGAAAGAGCCAACTTTGTCGTATCATCAACTTCAGCTCCCGAAGGCTGTTGTGACTTCTTGCCGCCACCGCAGCTGAAAAGCAGGCAGGCAATTATCAGTAAAATTAATCCCCGTTTAATCATTATTTTCATTTTTAGCAACGAGTCACAAGTCATGAGTAGAGCGAGTAACTAAATTACAAATAATTAATGAATAATCACATTCTTTCGTCTCATGGCCCATCTGTGATTGTTCCTTTTTGCATATTGCCTTTTTTCAATCACGGTTACTCCAGCCCGCCTCTGACTCGTCAGTGACTGTCTGACAGTTTTTAATTTTTTTTTAGGTATTTTGGAACTTATTACTATATTTGCATCGCGTAAAAAAATACGGGTGTAGCTCAGTTGGTAGAGCACTGGTCTCCAAAACCAGGTGTCGGGCGTTCGAGTCGCTCCTCCCGTGCCAAGGCTGTTCTCTGAACGGCTTTTTTATTTTGTCCGGATCGTAAAAATTGTCCGAATCGTTTATATTTACACAAATTTACAGAACGATGACAATTGATTTATTTATCCCTTGTTTTATTGATCAGTTATACCCGCAAACGGCTTTCAATGTGATCAAGATCCTGAAAAAAGCTGGTATCCATGCAGAGTATAATCCGGAACAAACCTGTTGCGGACAACCCTCATACAACAGCGGCTATTGGAAAGAGACAAAGAGCCTGGCAAAAAAATTTATCGGAGATTTTCCTGGCGAAAATCTGATTGTGAGTCCATCTGCTTCGTGTACCGGGTTTATTAAAAATTACTATCCTTCACTTTTTTCAGAGGAGAATAAGGAATACGAATCGTATATA
The DNA here is from genome assembly GCA_039679975.1 of Prolixibacteraceae bacterium. Taxonomy (GTDB): domain Bacteria; phylum Bacteroidota; class Bacteroidia; order Bacteroidales; family Prolixibacteraceae; genus JBCFBK01. Next base: position 3,183 of record JBDKTZ010000155.1, on the reverse strand, counting down.
AAGCTGAAGAGCCGGTTATATGAACTCACCGATTTTTTGGTTAATAAAATTCAATTCACCGATTTTGGCGCAAGCTTTCCGCATAAAGTCTGCTATCACGATGCCTGTTCAGCCTTGCGCGAGTATGGGATCAGAAAGGAACCCAGACTGTTGCTTTCGAAGGTACAAGGTCTCGAACTGGTCGAAATGGAAGAAACGGAGACCTGCTGTGGGTTTGGAGGTACTTTTTCTGCCAAGTTTCATTCCATATCCTCAGCGATGACCGAACAAAAAGTGGAAAATGCGATGAAGACGGGAGCCGAATATATTATTTCAACGGAATCATCCTGTCTCCTCAACATTGAAGGATATATCCAAAAAAACCATTTGCCCATCAAACCTGTGCATATTGCCGACATTTTAGCCAGTGGCTGGGAGCTGTGAGAAAGAAAAAGTCATGGTTTTGGTCCATTACCTATAACATTCCCGATTCGATGCCGTAAAAGACAATACACAATTTACCTGGTTGTACGAGTCTCTGTTTGACTGAGGATGTTCCTTTTGCGGAAATCCGTTTTGTTGAGTTCCGCATGTAGCGGAAAGTACGGAATGAAAATTGGTAATAAGAAATTTTTTTGAGATGAAACAACAAATTGAACCCATACCAGCTTCCTATCCGGCTCATGTACACTCCATTCATTATTTACGTGTTGGAAATACCGCTTTGTATAAGCCATACGCTGATATGAAAGGAATTCATTGTGCAGGGGACCGATTTGGTTACATCGTGGATTGGCAGGTTACTGAAAAGAAAGGAGATTATAGCACAACAACTAAAGCTCCTCATTAATTTCAATGGTCATTAAACCGGATCAATTTTATTTCACTTCCGGAATTTCCTGTTCCGGAAGTTTTTTTATTTTATTTCCTGAGTACAGAACGATTGGCAAAGCACGTTTTACCGCGGTTAAGAACCAATAAAAGATACTCATTACACTTTCATCAGAACTGTCTGAAGTTTGGCTTTGTATTCCTCCAACTCTTCTGAATAGGAATTAAGTACAGCTTCTTCTACTTTCAGTCTTTCCCGCAAACTGCTTATTTGAATGGAATAACGTTTATAAGCCACTTCCCAAAGTTTCATTTGCTCTTCATAGGTATTGCTGACAAAATCACAATAGTCACGGCAGGATTTAACTTCCTCTTTTGCAGCGTCCAGCTTTCTGTCAATTTCTTCAACCGAATTCTTTGCCGGAACTTCTCCTTTAATTCTTCCCATGCCGGCAGAAAGGGGTTCAGTTCTTCTGTTCCGTTTGCCGGACTGACCGTTTCGTTCCGGATCTGATTCCAGTTTCGCGACAAGCGCTTCAGCGGATTTCAACTCTAACGCGGCTTTGGAAACTTCATGTTCCACGGTCCTCGAATTTTCTGCTTTTTCAGTCTTCAGATCGGCTTCCAGATACAAAATTTCTCTTTCAATATCGTTTATTTTCAGTTTCTGGCTACTCCACTTCTCAAAAATATCATTGTAACCGTTAAGAATTTCACGCATATTCTTCGTACAATTTAATCGTTTTTAACACAAGCAAACAGGTATGTCAGGTATAGTTTTATAAATATCAGCAAATTTAGGAAATTCTAAAAACAGCTATTTCACACAAAAGCGTATTCCGTTATTTTTTGGATTATCAGGCTTTGATTAAGGGATAAATGGAATATATAGTTGCTCATAGTATTTCGAAGCGTTCCTTTAATCCTGTCAGAAAAGTGCGCGAAATAACCAACTCTATCTCGTCGAACGGAGAAATTAATTTGCAAACATGCGTTTTATATTCGATCTTTTCAAGATAGAAGCAATTCACAAAGATGGATTGATTAATTTGAGCGAACCGGTTTTCGTCCAGGTATCGCCCTATTTCCTTCGCGGTGATACTCTTTCGCAGTTTCAGTCGCTGAAAATTACTTAACAAAATATTCCACTGGGATTTCTCCGAAGATCTATCCTTTTCGCACTGGAAAAGTACAATATCTCTGACATTAATGAACTGTAACCCTGTTAACGTAGGCAGAGAAACAATATCGGCAGGAGAAGGGATGCTGATCCGGCAAGGAAATGACTTTTTGTTTTTCATCCTGCTGCTGCAACGGTCAACCACCTCCTGTACATCCTCCGCGTGAAGCGGTTTGAGTAAAATATCCAATGCGGATTGATGAAGTATATAGACCAAATCTCCCTTATCGGAAGCACACAGCACATTCATGCAAGAACCATCTCCGGGGGAATAAAAATCTTTGATCTTATCGGCAAGCTTCACATCGATAAAAACCAGGTCGGGATTGACCCGGGACAACAGGTCTCTAATCTTTCCGGTTTCAGACACGGCGCCCATTAATTCGATGTCCGGAAACAGATGAAGAAGTCCTTTTAACGTTGATAAAGACTCCTCGTCCTGCTCGATTAATAACGTTTTTATCTTCATAAGGTTAGTGTGAAACTCCAGGGCGCTAAGTTATTATTTTTCGTTCATCTTACGAATTCCAGCCGGAAAATTTTAATTAGATTGAACATAAATTCCAGCTTTTCAGGAACAAGTTTCCGCAAAGCTATAAAAGGATTTCTCATAAAGAAACAATCGGCCTTCTTTTTGGTCATTCCTGTCTTTCGCATTGAGCTTTCTCCTGCAATCAGCCGGGATTTGTAAATGTTGCACTGTTTTTTCTCATCCCCGATCCGGCAAGCTCCTGACCGATTAAATTTCTTTCTTTTCTCACTGGCAAGGTCCGCTGTTCTTTTTACAACAATAAAAAACGTGTTAAAATATTGATTAAAAGAACTTTAAATTAGATTTTCCATTCCGGTTTTCCCTATCTTTTGATCCCCTCACGGATTGAAGGATTTTTTTTAAAAAAAATTCGAAAACGCTTGTCTTTGCAATTAAAAATTGTAAGTTTGCAACATATTATTGTATTTGTAATTCAATTCAAAATACTATAAATACTGAACAGACATGCTTATTATTCAAAAAATGACGACGTTATTGTATTCAAATGCATTTTTCACTATAAAATCAAACGAAGATTACTTACGCAAAAAATTACAAGCAAAATTTATGAACATTAATTTTTTTGAATTATGAGAAAGAAACGAAAAATGACAAAAACTACGATGGTAAAGAAGTTGTTTTTGTTTTTGGCAATTACAGC
>JBDKTZ010000500.1:0-6204 GCA_039679975.1 Prolixibacteraceae bacterium | reverse complement strand
ATAATGATATTATTGACCCCAACCATTTTGATCTGCTCCAGAATTTCATGTTCTGCACCATTGCCAATAGCCATCATGCTAATCACAGCGGCCACTCCAAAAATAATTCCCAATGCGGTCAATAACGACTTTACTTTATTGTCTACAATGGCTTCCATTGCAATGACAATGTCGTGTATATAATTTTGAAAGATCATCTTTCCTGATTTTGTATTACCTGGGAACAGGGTTAACCACCACGCCTGATGGAGCAGGAGAAATCGTATTTCTCTTTGCCAGCGCATTCTCCCGTTCCTGCTTTTCCTTCTGTTCCTTCTCTTCTTTTTCCTTTTTAATCGCCGCGTATATCTCCAGCCCTTCGAACGGTATTTCTTCAGGATTATCGGGCTCGTTCAGGCAAAGCTGGTCTCCTTCGTTCAATCCCCGGGCCACAATCACAAAATTTTCATTTGCTTCAGTAAGTTTTACGATCTGCCTGGTGATCTTCCCTTTCTGTAAATATACAAATTGCAAACTGTCATTTTCAAATACCGCATCAGTAGGAATAAATAAGGTATCGGCATAGGTATTGGTGAAAATGACGTTGCTGGTTGTCATGGCGGGTTTGAGGTCGGAATCCTCTCCAAATACCTTTATTTTGACTTCAAAAACCTTGGCATCACTGTTAGGCATCGACTGTCCGATATTCGCGATTGAAACCACTTCACCCTTCATCTTTTTTTCAGGGAACGCATCGATACCTATCGTCACATGCTGACCTTCCCTGACCTTGGAAATATCGATCTCATTAATAAAAGTCCGCGAAATCAGGTTTCCCATATCGGGTATGGTAGCAACCGCGCTATTCGTAGAAACTTCAGAACCCACTTTTGTGATTCCCCACGGATTCTTAATATACGTAACAATACCTGCTTTGGGAGAAGTGATTATCAGAGAACGGAAAAGCTCATTCAATCCTTCATATCGCTCATTCAACTGCCGGTAGTTAATGAATTGCCTGTTTACCTTGTTTTCTTCCTGCGTTTTCTTTAACGCATAAGCCTTTTTTTCCTGCTCATACTTCCGTTCAGCCTTATCATAATCCATTTCAGCTTTCTTTTGAATCGAGGGAGATTCATAAATTGATTCTTTCGTGATGATCTTTTTTTCTTCCCTGTCCAGTAAAGCATTGGTAATGACATCTCGCTGATTCGAAAGATTGAGGTTCGAGTCAATTTTGGCATCCTGCAAATCAGAAAGAGCCTTATCCAATTCATCCTGAACACTTTTAATTTGCTCCTGCACGGCTTCGGGATCAAGCCGTGCGACAAAATCACCTGAATCAACGTAAGTCCCTTCTTCAACCAGCTCTGTGATCTTCAGGCTCCATATCCTTAAGCTCCGGTCACTTAATTTTGGCGGGACCGGAATATTCGTTTTATTTTCAGATTCAATCTGTCCTGAAGAAAATACCTGGACATCAAATTTCCCTCTTTGTACAGCAGAAGTAATGATCGTACTCTCCTCTTTATTCGTTTTGAAAACAATAATGAAAAGGAGCATGGCCAATGGAACAGCAATAATGGCGATTAGTCTCTTTCGATTTTTCATATAAGCATGCACGATTTAGCGGTTTTTAAAACTGAAGTAAAGGTAAATATTAATTGATATATATTGAGCCTTTTATATAAAATTTGACAAAATTTAACATATACCACTTCAGACATAAGTCTTTGAAGCAGACCAGATGAATTTTGCATCTATATGCAATTATCGTGCAAAAATCCGGCTGGAGAACCGGATTTTTCATATTATATCTGTTTTTGAATATCTTTTATCAGCTTTTCTGCCAATCGACTTGCTTTTTCCATACTATCCGATTCGGCATAGATGCGGATAATGGGTTCGGTATTGGATTTTCGCAGATGAACCCATTCTCTTTCAAAATCTATCTTCACTCCGTCGATGGTACTGATCTCTTCACTCCTGTATAGTTCTTTGATCCGGTTGAGCACGCTGTCTACATCAACATCAGGAGTCAGTTCAATTTTATTTTTGGAAATAAAATAATCGGGGTAAGTTTTTCTTAACTCAGAACATTTTTTACCTGAACGGGCCAGGTGAGTAAGGAATAACGCGATACCAACCAAGGCGTCGCGCCCATAGTGTAATTCCGGGTATATCACTCCTCCGTTTCCTTCACCTCCAATCACCGCTCCGGTTTCTTTCATTTTTTGTACCACGTTCACTTCACCAACGGCCGAAGCAGCGTACGAGCAACCGTACTTTTCGGTGACCACCCTTAATGCCCGGCTGGAAGACATGTTCGAAACTGTATTGCCGGGTGTGACCGATAATACATAATCGGCAACGGCAACCAGGGTATATTCCTCGTTAAACATGGATCCGTTCTGGTCAATAATCGACAACCGGTCAACGTCAGGGTCAACAACAAAACAAACATCGACCGCTTTATTTCTGACCAGACTGCATGTTTCGGTCAGATTTTCCGGCAATGGTTCAGGAACATGCGCAAACTCCCCTGTTGGTTCTTCATTAATCGGAACTATCCTTTTAACGCCCAGTAGTTGAAGTAATAAAGGCAGTGCGATTCCACCCACTGAATTCACTGCATCGAAGGCTATCGAAAAATTTGCTTTTCGGATGGCCTCCACATCAACCAACGGTAAGTCAAGTATTTTAACGATATGTTCCCGGGTATAGTCCTTTTCCGTGATTTTCCCCAGTTCATCTACCGAAGCAAACACAAATTCTTCACTATCAGCATATCGCAATACAAGCTCTCCATCTTTTGCAGAAAGAAATTCCCCTCTGTGATTGAGCAGCTTCAATGCGTTCCACTGTCTGGGATTATGGCTTGCGGTAAGGATAATCCCTCCATCGGCCTGCTCGCCGGTAACGGCGATCTCGGTTGTCGGAGTAGTAGCCAGACCAATATTGATCACATCGCAACCCATTCCCGACAATGTGGCGCAAACCAGCGCATTAACCATCTCTCCGGAGATCCTGGCATCGCGCCCAACGACCACCTTCAGTTTCTTTGCGGGGAGGTTTGCTTTTAGCCACCAGGCGTATCCGGATGTAAATCTGACCACATCGAGCGGAGACAAACCTTCGCCGGGAATTCCGCCTATAGTCCCGCGTATACCGGATATTGATTTGATTAATGACATAAATTATATGGTTAAATAATTAAAAAAGTTTCTGAGTACCTACGTGCCCGAGTTTTTTATCTCACTACTCACTACCCGCGACTTGCAACCAGCCGGACGATTTGGTCTTCGAGAACCTTAATTCTGGCTTCAGCATCAGCTTTTTTTGCTTGCTCCGTTGCTACCACCGCCTGTGGAGCATTGGTTACAAAACGTTCATTACTTAATTTTTTCATGACCGAATCCAGAAAACCTTTGGCATAAACCAGTTCCGCATTCAGTTTTTTCAGTTCTTCTTCAACGTCCGCTAATCCGCCAAGAGAAATTGAAAAAGTCGTCGATTTTACCAGGAACGGAACCGCTCCGGGGGTTTCCTGACTTACCTGACGAAGCGAAGATAAATTACCGAGTTTGACAAGAACAGGATCGTATGTCGCGTCGTACCCTTTGTCGCCAGGGACCACGACCAGTTCCAGCAACTCCTTGTTTGCGATGTTGTTATTTGTCCGGATGTTCCGGATACCCGCAATAGCTTCCTTCACATCTTCAAATTTCTGAATAAGCGCCTCGTCGTATGCCGCCGGCCGGGGCCATGAACTGATCATAATACTTTCTCCTTCCCTGCGATCTTTCAATAACTGCCAGATCTCCTCGCTCACAAAAGGCATGAACGGATGCAGGAAGCGCAACAACGCGTCGAAGAGATCGATCAGTTCATGATATGTCCGGCCATCGACCGGTTTCATGTATGCCGGCTTAACGATCTCCAGTAACCAGCCTGAAAACTCATCGCGGACGGTGGTGTAAACATTCATTAATGCATCCGATATCCTGAACTTATCAAAATGATCGTTAGTCTGTTCCAGCACATAGCTAAACTTATTTTTAAACCACTCGATCGCTAAATACGAATGTTCAGGCTGGGGAACAGTATGGTCGACCTGCCACCCGTTAATCAGGCGGAACGAGTTCCAGATCTTGGTAGCAAAACCAGCACCCTGCTGGGGAAGGCTTTCATCGAAAAGCAGATCGCCTCCTGCAGGAGAGCAAAGCAGCATACCCACACGCACTCCGTCTGCGCCAAAGCCGGCGATCAGATCGAGCGGATCGGGCGAATTGCCAAGCGACTTCGACATCTTCCGACGCAACTTGTCACGCACCATGCCTGTAAAATATACATTTTTAAAAGGATAGCGATGCCTGTATTCATACCCCGTCATGATCATCCGGGCTACCCAGAAGAAGATAATATCCGGGGCTGTGACCAGGTCATTGGTCGGATAGTAATACTGTATCTCGTTATTTTCAGGTTTTCTGATGCCGTCGAAAACCGAGATAGGCCATAACCAACTTGAGAACCAGGTATCGAGCACATCATCTTCCTGCCGCAAATCGGACAAAGACAAACCTCCCGATTTTTCCTGAGCCAGCTCAAGCGCCTTTTCCGGGGTTTCGGCAACAACAAATGAACCGTCAGGCAGGTAATACACCGGGATCCGGTGTCCCCACCACAACTGCCGGCTGATACACCAATCCTTTATATTCTCCATCCAATGGCGGTAACTGTTTTTAAACTTGGCCGGATAAAACACGATGGTATCATTCAGTACATTTTCCAGCGCCGGTTTAACAATATCATCCATTTTCAGAAACCACTGAGCCGATAATTTCGGTTCAATAACCACGTCGGTGCGTTCCGAATAGCCTACCTTATTGGTATAATCTTCAATCTTATCGACATGCCCTTCCTGCTCAAGTGCCGGGATAATTTTATCCCTTACAACAAAGCGGTCTTCTCCTACAAACAATTCTGCTTTATCGCTCAGCGTGCCGTCGTCATTAAAAATGTCAATGACCGGAAGGTTGAACCGCAATCCGATCTCATAATCATTCACGTCGTGGGCAGGCGTAATCTTGAGGCAGCCCGTCCCGAACTCCATATCGACATATTCATCTTCAATGACCGGAATCGGACGGTTTAACAATGGTACCAATACCCGTTTCCCTTTCAGGTGTCTGAACCGTTCATCATGTGGGTTAACGCATACCGCCGTGTCTCCAAGAATGGTTTCAGGGCGGGTAGTGGCGATGGTGACAAATTCATTGGCTGTGCCTTCGATCCGGTATTTCAGGTAGTAAAGTTTCGACTGCACTTCTTTATAAATCACCTCTTCGTCTGAAAGGGCCGTCTTCGCGGCAGGATCCCAGTTTACCATACGAACCCCTCTGTAAATCAAGCCTTTATTATACAGGTCGACAAACACCTGAATGACCGATTCGCTGCGCGGCTCATCCATCGTAAAACAGGTGCGATCCCAGTCGCACGAAGCGCCAAGTTTCTTAAGCTGCTCAAGGATAATGCCGCCATGCTTATGAGTCCATTCCCAGGCATGCTTTAAAAACTCGGCACGAGTCAAATCTGCTTTAGTAAGACCTTCAGCTTTCAGCTTTGCAACCACTTTGGCTTCAGTAGCGATCGATGCGTGGTCGGTTCCGGGAACCCAGCAGGCATTTTTCCCAAGCATCCGGGCGCGGCGGGTCAGGATATCCTGAATGGTATTATTCAGCATGTGCCCCATATGCAGTACCCCGGTCACATTCGGAGGAGGGATGACGATCGTATAAGGTTCGCGTTCGTCAGGAACTGAATGAAAATAATTATTTTTCATCCAATACCTGTACCATTTATCTTCTACTTCCGCGGGATCGTACTTGCTGGGAATATCCATTTTATTTGTTTAAAAAATTCAATTTCAATAAAAAAACCACATGGGCACACCGGAAAAGCGGGAAATTCACATTCCCCAAATATTCCTTCACGGTGAACCGGCCAGCAAAATTAAAAAAACTTTATTGAAATCAAGATAAGGAACCAAAAGCAAAGACACAAAGGAGGGAAGTATAGCGTCTTTGTGTCTCTGCGTTTAATCATAACACCGAATCAACGAATTGCTCAGGTAATCCCCAGGCTTCCGCAACGCCTTTATAAACGACTTTGCCCGAAACAATATTTAATCCTTTCTTCAATGCTTCATTTTCCCTGCAGGCATTC
>JBDKTZ010000047.1:0-2069 GCA_039679975.1 Prolixibacteraceae bacterium | reverse complement strand
GGCAATTATATCGGATTGATTATAGAGGAAAGATTGGCTGTAGGTATTGTCAGGCTTCAGATCATCACAAGGACGAATGCCGATATATTGGTCGCTAAGCTCAGGGAAACCGGATACGGCATTACTTACCACGAGGCCAGCGGTTCGGAAGGTAAAGTAGCGGTGATCTATTCTATTATTAAGCGTTCCAATATTAACAGCGTGATCAAACTCATCGGTCAATATAATCCGCAGGCGTTTTATTCTGTAGCCGATGTCCGGTTTGTCAGCAAAGACGTCTACTCCCCCTCTCTTCCCATTTCAACGCTGAGGCGCTGGAGAAAAGGGAAATAAACTTTCAGCGGTCAGCCGATAACAAAAAAGCCCGGAACTAACGGCTAACAAAAAAGTCCTCAAAATGCTATTATTTCTTCAATAAAATTGTAATCTTTGCCTTACGTTAAAACTTCTCACGAAATAAATCGATTAACCCTAAAAAAGATACACCTATGTTTAAGATCCAAACCTTAAATAAAATTGACCCGATCGGGTTAAAAAACTTTCCGCTTGATCAGTACGAAATTGCAAGTGAGTTTCAAAATCCGGATGCCATCGTTGTAAGAAGCCAGTCTATGCTTGAAATGGATTTTCCGGGCAGTTTGAAAGCCATTGCAAGAGCTGGTGCAGGAGTCAATAATATACCGATTGACAAATGTACCGCCGGCGGTATTGTTGTTTTCAACACACCAGGAGCCAATGCTCATGCAGTAAAGGAGCTGGTCATCGGATCCATGATCCTTTCGGCCCGCCACCTTGCTGATTCAATTGAATGGACCAAAACGCTGAAAGGAAAAGGAGAAGAAGTCCCTGTGTTAGTTGAAGCAGGAAAGAAAAATTTTGGAGGGAACGAAATTCGTGGAAAAACACTTGCCGTGATCGGACTGGGAGCGATCGGCGTTCTGATTGCAAATGCAGCTCAGGCCCTTGGAATGGAAGTATTGGGGTATGACCCGTATATTTCGGTTAAGCAGGCCTGGAGGTTAAGCAGGAATGTAAAACAGGCCGAAGGAATTGAAGTGCTCCTTTCAAATGCGGATTATGTAACCATCCATATTCCCCAGACTCCGGAGACAAAGGGTTATATCAATAAAGACAAGCTCAGAATGATGAAAAACGGTGTTCGTATCATGAACTTTGCCCGCGGAGGCCTTGTTAAAAAAGCAGACCTGGCCGAAGCGCTCGAATCAGGCAAAGTGAAATGTTATGTCACTGATTTCCCTGAAGATGATGTGCTGCAAATGAAGAATGTCATCGCGATTCCTCACCTGGGTGCTTCAACCGAAGAGTCAGAACAGAATTGTGCAATTATGGCAGTCGATCAGGTACGTGACTACCTTGAAAACGGGAACATTGTCAACTCCGTGAATTTTCCTGAAGCCGAAATGGAAAGACACGGCGGGCCCCGTCTGATCATTGCCAATAAGAACATTCCCAATATGGTGAGCCAGATCTCAAGTCTGCTGGCTTCACAAGGGCTGAATATCGCAAACATGCTCAATAAAAACAAAGCAGATATCGCCTATAACATTATTGATCTTGACGGCGACCTTCCCCTAAACGGCCTGGTTGACAAACTGAAATCCATTGAAGGCGTCATTATGGTACGGGTACTGCCATAATAGTCCTTAAAATAATTGAATCATCAGGATACCGGCATCAGTTTAGTTAATCGCAAACGGCCGGTATCGTCTTTTTCACCTCATTTTATCTGAAATTTATTTTATTTTTGCATCCAGCATGTCAGCCCGGGTTCTTTCCCGAATGCGAATAAAAAGCAGACAAATACACAGAGTTTCTTACATAATTACCTAAAAATGAACAACAGCTTGATTCTTAAAGCAGCCGACAATATCCGCATCCTTTCGGCTGCTATGGTTGAAAAGGCAAAATCAGGCCATCCTGGTGGCGCCATGGGAGGTGCTGATTTTATCAGCGTCCTGTATTCGGAATTCCTGAATTATGATCCCAGTGATATGAATTGGATAAACAGGGATCGTTTCTTTTTGGATCCGGGACACATGTCACCTATG
>JBDKTZ010000328.1:0-10072 GCA_039679975.1 Prolixibacteraceae bacterium | reverse complement strand
CGGTACCAGCGAATCACAAAAATTAGTTGAAATTACAACCACTATGCTAACGTTCGGGATGGGTGCTTCAACCCAGGCGTTATTTGCCCGTGTTGGCGGTGGGATCTATACCAAAGCAGCTGATGTTGGTGCAGACCTGGTAGGTAAGGTAGAAGCCGGCATTCCTGAAGATGACCCGCGTAATCCTGCAACGATTGCCGACAATGTTGGTGATAATGTTGGCGACGTGGCCGGTATGGGCGCTGACCTGTATGAATCCTACTGCGGATCGGTTCTTGCAACTGCTGCCTTAGGCGCCGCTTTGCCATTAAGCGCATTGAAATTATCGGGAATGAATGTGGAAATGGCCGTTATCGCACCCATGCTGGTCGCAGCCATCGGTATTATTTTCTCGATTTTAGGGATGTTCATGGTGCGCACGAAAGAAACAGCGACTCAGAAAAACCTGCTGAATGCCCTTCTTTTAGGAACCGGCGGCGCATCTGTTTTTGTTCTGATCGCTCTGTTGGCGATGGCCTTTTTAGGTTGGATCACGTATGGCATTTTCGGTGCGGTTGTCATTGGTTTAGCTGCCGGAGTCATTATCGGACAAGGCACTGAACACTACACTTCAGATGAATACAGCGCCACCAGGGGAATCGCCAAGCAGGCGCTTCAGGGACCGGCAACAACCATTATCGAAGGAATTGCCGTTGGAATGTACTCAACCTGGATCCCTGTGGTCACCATTGTGGCCGGCATTATCGGATCGTTCTGGTCAGCCGGCGGCTTTCAGGATCTTTCGCTGGGCGTCTACGGAATTGGATTCGCGGCTGTAGGCATGCTTTCTACTCTTGGAATTACCCTGGCAACCGATGCTTTTGGTCCTATCGCTGATAACGCGGGAGGGAATGCCGAAATGTCGAACCTTCCCAAAGAAGTACGCGAACGCACGGATGCCCTCGATATGCTGGGAAATACAACGGCAGCAACCGGCAAAGGTTTTGCAATCGGTTCGGCTGCCCTGACGGCAATGGCGTTGATCTCTGCTTACTTTGAGGAGATCCGTATCTGGTTTGGAAGGATTGCCGGACCGGACGGGTTCATTCAGGTTGGCGATTATATTTTCTACAACAAAATACAACCTGTAGTCGAAGAAGGAATGAAAGCAGTCCAGATCACCACCGCTTCGATGAAGGATTTTTCGGCCGCTTACGATATTACTATTTTTAATCCTTTATTTCTTGGCGGGATCTTCCTGGGCGCCATGATGGCTTTTGTATTCTGCGCTATGACTATGAAAGCCGTAGGTCGCGCAGCAGGAGCCATGGTCGACGAAGTACGACGCCAGTTCCGCGAAATTAAAGGTATTATGGACGGGACCGGCACGCCCGAGTATGCCAAATGCGTTGAAATTTCAACCAAAGGCGCCCAGCGTGAAATGCTTGTCCCGTCATTGATGGCTATCATCATTCCTGTTGCAATAGGGATCCTGATGGGCGTTGCAGGAGTTGTCGGACTGCTTGCCGGAGGATTGACCGCCGGATTCACGCTGGCTGTGATGCTGAATAATGCCGGCGGTGCATGGGACAACGCAAAAAAATATATTGAAAAAGGGAACTACGGAGGTAAAGGAAGTTCTGCCCATAAAGCCGGTGTCGTGGGCGACACCGTAGGCGACCCGTTCAAAGATACTTCCGGTCCGTCGCTGAACATCCTGATCAAACTGATGGCCATGGTTTCAGTCGTGATGGCTGGTCTGACCATTACCCTCAGCCTCTGGTAATCAGCATATCATTTATCCAAAAAGCCTGTGAGTAATGACATCCCTCACAGGCTTTTTACTTCTAAACATCTACAAAATGGATCTGGAGAAATTAAAAGATTACTTCCAAAACGACCGGTTTGCAACTTCAAGCGGCATTAAACTGGTAGAAGTCGGGAAAGGTTACTGCAAAGCAATGCTTGAAATTGAGGACAGACATCTCAATGCTGCCAACGTGGTTCAGGGAGGAGCTATTTTTACCCTGGCCGACTTTGCCTTCGGATACGCAGCCAACAGCCAGGGGCAACTCGCGCTTGCCATCAATGCAAACATCTCTTTCCTCAAAGGAAAATCGGACGGAACTCTCTTTGCCACGGCAACAGAGGTGAGCGTTCCCAACCGGATAGGAGCCTATGACGTGTTGATCACAGACGAGGACGGCACAGTCATCGCCCGGTTTAACGGAATTGCCTATCGGAAAAATCAGGTTCATCCTTTCTGACCATTTTTTTCGGGCGTTTATATGAACAAAAGCCTGATAGGATAGTTTAAGTGTGATACATAACCTAAAAAATCAATCACTATGGCAGATCTCTCGACGACCTATATGGGTTTGAAGCTGAAAAACCCCGTCATCCTCGGCGCCAGCAACCTGGTCAGTAAACCGGAAGTGATCGAGCAACTGGAAGAAGCCGGCATTGCAGCCATCATTTACAAATCGCTTTTTGAAGAACAGATCAGGCTGGAAACGATCCAGTTTGAAGAAGAACTTCATGAATACGAAGAGCGCAATGCGGAAATGACCAGGATCTTCCCTGATCTGGAGCATGCCGGACCAAAAGAACACCTGCTGAATGTCAAACGATTAAAAAACAAAATAAAAATCCCTTTAATCGGAAGCCTGAATGCACTTTATGAACTAACATGGATCGATTACGCCAAAGAGCTGGAACAGGCCGGAGTGGACGCGTTGGAAATCAACCTTTTTGCTGTTCCAGGATATTTCGAAACCGAAGGCCGGAAGATTGAGGACCGTCAGGTTCAGATCGTTCAAAGTATAAAAAAGGCAGTAAAAATACCGGTAAGTGTTAAGCTTAGTCCTTTTTACACGAATACACTTAATTTTATCAAAAAACTGGATGAAGCCGGGGCTGATGGCTTTGTCTTGTTTAACAGGCTGTTCCAACCCGATATCAATATTCAAGATGAATCATTTTATTTTCCATGGGAATTGAGCCAGCCCAAAGACTATCAACTTGCCTTAAGATATGCCGGGCTATTATACGGAAATACTGATGCGAGCATCTGTACGAGCCGTGGAATATACGATCATGAGGATATGATCAAACTGCTTCTCGCGGGAGCAGACGCCGTCCAGATCGTATCGGCGGTTTACAAAAAGCAACCTTCACATGTTGCGACCATGCTCCACAATTTAAACAACTGGATGAACGAAAAAGGTTACGCCCGACTTGATGATTTCAGGGGTAAGCTTTCCAGAAAAAATCTGAAGGACCCTTTTACATACCAAAGGGCTCAGTATGTCGATATCCTGATGAAATCGGAAGAAATTTTCAAGAAATATCTGATGAAGTAAGTCGTTAATTAGTGAGTAGCGGAACAGGAACCACTATAGCTGTTTGTATGATATCGTTTCTACAAAAAAAGCTGCTGTTCCGGAGAAGCAGCAGCCTGACTTATATTCGCGCAAAAAATTACTTTTTGTATACTTTTTTATATCCGTAAATTGCTTTGTCACCCAGTTGCTCTTCAATACGGAGCAGTTGATTGTACTTCGCCATCCTGTCAGAACGGCTCAATGAACCGGTCTTGATCTGTCCTGAGTTTGTTGCGACAGCAATATCGGCAATAGTCGAATCTTCAGTTTCACCCGAACGGTGCGAGGTCACTGAAGTATAGCCTGCACGATGAGCCATTTCAATCGCATCGAGCGTTTCAGTGAGTGTTCCGATCTGGTTCACCTTGATCAAAATGGAATTGGCAGCACCCAGTTCAATACCTTTCCTGAGGTATTCCACATTGGTAACAAAAAGATCGTCGCCAACCAGCTGGCATTTTCTGCCCAAAGCCTTTGTCAGGGCAACCCAGCCTTCCCAGTCGCCTTCGTCACAGCCATCTTCGATCGAATCGATAGGGAACTTTTCAACCAGTTCAGCCAGGAACGCAACCTGTTCTTCTCTGGTGCGTTTGGCTCCGTTAGAACCTTCAAATTTGGAATAATCATAAATCCCGTCTTCATAGAATTCAGAGGAAGCACAATCCAAACCAATTGAAACATCTCCGCCATCTTCAGCACGACCTGGTTTGTAACCGGCATTCTTGATGGCCTCGATAATGCTGTTCAAAGCATCTTCCGTGCCGTTTAAAGCAGGAGCAAAACCACCTTCGTCACCCACTGCAGTACTCAAACCACGTTTTGCCAATACTTTTTTCAGGCTATGAAAGACCTCTGCTCCCATTCGCAATCCTTCACGGAAAGAAGGGGCTCCGATAGGACGGATCATGAATTCCTGGAATGCGATGGGCGCATCAGAATGAGAACCACCATTGATAATATTCATCATGGGAACAGGCAGTGTTTTTGCATTCGTTCCTCCGATATAACGGTATAAAGGCAAGCCCAGTGCGTTTGCAGCAGCTTTTGCTGTAGCCAGTGAAACTCCAAGAATAGCATTGGCTCCTAACCTGGATTTCGTTTTTGTTCCGTCAAGTTCCAGCAATTTTTTATCAATGCCTACCTGATCGGAAGCATCCATTCCAATAATTTCCTTTGCAATGGTTTCATTGACGTTTTCAACGGCTTTTAAAACACCTTTACCCAGATAACGGCCTTTATCACCATCACGTAGCTCAAGCGCTTCATTTTCACCGGTTGAAGCCCCTGAAGGAACAGCGGCCAGACCAACAGCTCCACACTCCAGCGTGATTTCAACTTCAACCGTGGGATTACCACGTGAATCTAAAATTTCGCGACCAACAACGTTACGAATTAACATGATTTATGGTTTTGAATTAAACTTAATAATATGTCTTTAACACGAGATTTTTAAACGGGTCTTTAAACCTGCACAAATATAACAAATCCCTTTCATAAAGATTGATTTTATAAAAAGGAATAACCTTAATTTAACGGGAAGTATTCACCTAAAATGTCAGGAACTGATTGTATTTATCACCAGCCTTGTACTCAACAACTTCCAGCTTTTGAATGGTTATCAGCGCCCCTTTTTGCGAACGGGCAACCAGATCATGGGCCTGAATTGAGAAGTCACGTATCTTTTCCTCCTTATCAACAATTTCAATTACGATCGGCAGGTGATTGGACAATGCAAAGATCTTCATGGTGTGGATAGAATGACTCGCGCCAAAAGATAAAACTCCCCGGTAAACGGTAGCACCAGCTAATCCGTTCTCCCGGGCTTCCTTTACTATTTCTTCATACAGTGGAGTGGATCCGATCTTGTCAGTATCAGAAATGTAAATTTTTAACAAACATGCTTTTCCTTTCATTTGTTTTCAATTTTTCATTAACCATAGCTCATTAAAATATACGAGCAAGATAATTTATTTTTTGAAAATTAGCAATAGTGCAGCTATACGAAAAAGACCCTGATCCGTCAATGCTGATAAAGAATAAATGTCATAATTCTACGTTAGTAATACAAAAGAAAGTTGATGAGTAACGTAAAGGCAAAAGTCTCTCTGGGCTATATCACGCTTATTGTGCTGGCCTCTCTAACCGTTTGGATCATCTATTCGGAAATCCTTACCGGGCTGGCCCCGAATACTGATATGACGCCTGCCAATAAAAAAATCATATATATCAATACCATTCTCACCAACCTTTATCAATCGGAAGGTCTCGGAAGGAATTATGCCCAGACCGGGCAGATTATGCATTACAGGGAATACAAAAAACTGATGGATACGATCAGTTCCCAGATCGGAACGTTGTCACAAATGACTCATGACCCGGTTCAGCAGATGTATACCGACAGCGTCAAAACGCTATTAAAAAAGAAACAGCAGAATTTGAGAGAACTCTCGGTCATAAAAAAGGCAAATTCACCGGCTTCACGTTACCAGCAGGCCATCGAAAAACTATCGGCAGGAATGGATTCCCTTGTAAAGTCATCGAACGACTCGACCAAACAGCAGCTGAAGATTAACAAGACCGTAACTACGAACTACGACTCGGTTTTCGTAAAACAAAAAAAGAAGAAATTCTTTGAAAGGCTGGCAAATGTTTTTTCAACAAAGCGGGTAAAGGACTCGGCATTATATGTCTCGGTTAACCAGACCGTTCAGTTGGACAGTCTGATCCATGCCGCCAGTCCTGCTGATTCTATCGCTGACTATTTTACAGGAATCGTGCAGGAAATCAAAGAAGAAAACCTCGCCATTGAAAAAGAGCTGAGGCAAAAAGAACGCAAGGTGCTTGAAAATGATCTGATCATCACGATGCAATTGCGACGAATACTGTCCAACATAGAAAAAGCAGAACTGGTCAGTTCTTTTCAGCAGATAAAAGCTCAACAGGAGAGTATCAGACAAACCACCTGGCTGATCATCGTTTTAGGAGCCCTTTCTCTTTTTTCAATCGTTTTCTTCCTGATCAATATTCTTAAGGACCTGACAAAAAGCCAGCACTACCGGCAAAGCCTGGAAAGGGCAAACGCTTATTCCGAAATGTTGCTGCGAAGTAAGGAACAATTCATGTTAAGTATTACGCACGACCTTAAGTCACCCTTGAGCTCTATTATCGGTTTTACCGGCTTAATCGAGGGAAATGCCGGCGTTCCCGCGCAAAAACAATACCTTCAGCGTATCCGTCAGGCCTCCGAACATATTCTCCGTCTCATCAACGATCTTCTCGATTTGGCAAGGCTTGATTCCGGGAAACTCACCATCGAGAGTTTTCCTTTCAACTTTGAATCACTGGTTAAAGATACCATTGAAAATTTCCGTCCTCAGGCTATTGAAAAGAAAATTGATCTCGCGTGTGAATACAACGCCCGTTCTCCGTACTACAAAAGCGACCCGGTACGAATCACACAAATATTGCGGAATCTGATTTCCAACGCAATCAAATTTACAGAAGAAGGCTCGGTTAACGTTCGCGTGTCGTCCGTTCGTTTTTCAGATAAAAGCGATCAGGTCACGATCGAAATTATTGATACCGGCATAGGAATTCCACAGGAAAAAATTCAATATATCTTTCAGGAATTCGCACGGGTTAGATCATCCTTAAAACAGTACGAGGGAACAGGCCTGGGCCTGACAATCACAAAAAAAATCACTCAGCTCATGCATGGCTCCATCCGGGTAAAAAGCACAGCTGGTGAAGGAAGTCGTTTCACTGTCACACTACCTCTTGAACGAGAGGGAACAACCGTTGTCGCGGAAAATTTCAGGGAAAAGCAAACGGGTTTTCCGCAGGATCTGCAGACAGAACTGAAAGACAAACGAGTTTGGTTGGTCGATGACGATCTGACCTTACTCGAGATGACAACCCGGGTACTTGAATCGGCTGGTCTGAAAGTTTTTCCGTTCAATCATCCTTTGGAGGCCCTGCGTAAATTCGAAAAAGACTATGCTGATTTCCTCATTACTGATATTCAAATGCCTGAAATGAACGGATTTGAACTCATGACACAAATCAAAAAAAAGAATAGAGGTCCCTTGCGGGCAATCGCCATGTCCGGTCAGCAGATTGACGAAGAAAGTTTAAAAGGCTTCAACGCCTTTGTGCAAAAACCGTTTTTATCCGAAAAACTGATTGCAGCTTTGTCTGGAGACAAAAAGATCAATACTGAAATATTAATCCCTGAAAAGCCGGTTTTATCTTCCGAAAATAAACATCCATACAGTCTACATCAAATTGCAGCATTTGCATCGAATGAACCCGAAACCCTCAGACAAATACTGGTTTCATTCTTAAAGTCAAGCCGGCAAAATATCGTGCTTTTAAAAAAATATCTTTATGAAGAAAATGAGGATGCCATTTCAGCGCTTTCACACAAAATGCTTCCTCTGTTCCGTCAACTGGAAGCTCACGCCATTGTGGAACTGCTAGTGGTTCTGGAACAAAAAAACAGGACGGGAGTAAGCCAGCCACAATGGTATAATCACGCATCGTCGGTACTGGATAAAATAGAAAAACTGATGACTGTTATTCAGCACGAAGAAGGACTCACGGTAGGATAAAATGCTTAATGATAGCTGTCTTTTTCCGGAACTTCAATCTCATAGAGCTTTAGCTTATTATATAAGGTCTTTCTGTCTATTTTAAGCAAATGCGCGGCCTTACTTTTATTATTTCCTGCAACTTCAAGGGCTTTCTGAATACGTTCTTTCTCACTTCTCTGGTTAAACAAGCTAAAAGCATCATGCTGCTGAGCTGAACTAAGTTCAGCGGGGATTTCCTTGAGCCCTATGAATTTTCCTGTTGCCAGAAGAGTAGCGCGTTTTACCACATTTTTCATTTCCCTTAAATTACCGGGCCAGCCGTAGCTCATGAATACTGAAGTCACTTCCTGATCAAAACCAGCAACCGACTTATTCAGGTAGGTATTGGCCTGTTCTAGGAAATAGCCTGCAAACAACATAATATCTTCGCGCCGTTCCCGAAGGGGGGGAACATGTATTTGAAATTCATTGAGCCTGTGATACAGATCTTCCCTGAAAGAACCTTCTTCTTTAGCCATTTGCAGGTTTTCGTTTGTAGCAGCAATAATCCTCACATCCACAGCAATCTCGGCACTGCTGCCAACCGGTTTGACCATTCGCTCCTGTAATACCCGAAGCAACTGAATCTGTGTCTGATAGGAAAGATTCCCTACTTCATCCAGGAACAACGTACCTCCGCCGGCCAATTCAAAATAGCCAACCTTATCCGCAATGGCCCCGGTAAAAGAACCTTTCACGTGCCCAAAAAATTCACTCGCAACAAGCTCTTTGGGGATAGCACCGCAATCGACTGCCACGAATGCTCTTCCCGCCCTTCGGCTTAACAGATGGACAGACCTTGCGATATGTTCTTTACCTGTTCCGCTTTCTCCCGTGATAAGTACAGACATCGGAGTAGGCGCAACAAGTTCAATATATTCTTTTAACCGTTTGGAAGCTTTACTGATCCCCTCCAAATAAACTCCTTCCATTCCTTTCATATTTACCTGCTGGTCCTTCTTCTCATCGGCAGCTTCAAGCGCCTCATGAATGATATTCAATACCTCCTGTGGCTGGAAAGGCTTGGGAATATAATTAAATGCACCTTGTTTGATCGATTGTATAGCGGTCGAAATATCAGCATACCCCGTCATCATAATAATTTGTGTCTGCGGCGATTCGTGTCGGATTACACGAATCAGATCCATGCCGCTCACATCAGGCATGCGCAGGTCGGTCAGGACAACCTCGTAAAAATGCTGCCTGATCAAACCTTTCACCCCCACCGGCGAAAAAACAGTCTTTACCTTGTAATGATGCTTCTCCAGCAATGTTTTCAGCATCAAACAAAAAGTCACATCATCATCAACAATCAATATATTTGCCATGGATCTTCTATTATCTTACCTATCGACTATATGAAACGTCACGGACTTCTCCATTAGTATAAAAGATAACCATTAAAAATTGTTTAACGGTTATCGTTACTGTATAAAAAAAAACTTCTGCCAATTGAGCTTTCTCATTGACAGAAGTTCACTATAAACACCTAAACTCAGTCCGTTTTCTAAAAATTGTCTAATCTGTTAAATTATATTAGCCATTGAATGAATATGAAGGGTTATTTCATTTCAGGAACCGTGTCCTTAACTCCTTCCTGCAAATCCTTAACTCCTTCTTCCACATCCTGTTTTCCTTCCTGGATACCCTCTTCAATCTTTTCACCTGCAGGCTCTTCCACTTTGATTAACTCGCCATTCTCTTTATAATAAAGAGTGTACTTCACGTCACCATGACTTACATCCAACTTGTAGCTGCCATCGTCGCCGAGATAAGCTTTGTCAATCATATATCCGGAATAATCTTTTCCAAGAGATTCAGTAACTGTTGCAGGAACATTTTCTTTCGGAATTTCCTGATAGTTTACATCCTGAGCAATTACAAGATCATTCTCATTTGAACGGGCATTTGCCTCCTGAGGCATTGTCATTCCTAATGTAATGGCTACTGCTGATAATAAATAAAATACCTTTTTCATACGATTATTTTTTTAATTTATTCATTTTGAACGTTTTGAACGTTTCAATTCGGTATTGAACTTTCCGTTCATTTTTCCAATCTTACCTGTTAAAAGCATGC
>JBDKTZ010000296.1:0-2421 GCA_039679975.1 Prolixibacteraceae bacterium | reverse complement strand
ACCAGAGCTGAGACTGATTCCAGTAACAATTCGCCGATGCGATTTCACCGATGGCACCATTCTTAACCTGCTTGTACACCTCGATATAATCACGCTGATGACGCCGTTGAGTTCCGGTTACAATTTTAAGGTTCAGCGATTCAGCTTTTTTTGCCGTCGCCATGACTGAACGGATCCCTGCCGTATCTACGGCTATTGGCTTTTCCATGAAAACATGTTTGCGGGCCTGAACGGCAGCTTCAAAGTGCATTGCCCGGAAATGAGGAGGAGTAGCCAGGATCACCATGTCTACACCCGAATTAAGCACCTTTTCGAAAGCATCAAAGCCCACAAAGATATTTTCATCAGGAACTTCGACATTCTTTTGATTCTTAAGCTTGGTACGGCATTCGTCGATGCGGTCCTGAAGCACATCACCCAGTGCATGGATCACCAGATTCGGACCGGCGCTCAGGAAATCAAGCGCTGCGCCCGATCCGCGTCCGCCGCAACCGATCACACCGCATTTAAGAGGGGCTCCGTCCGGAGCAGTTTCGAGCAGGGGGGGCAGGTTCAGATCAACTGTCTGCTTCTTTTCTGCGCACGATGATAATACCTTAACTCCAATGGCTCCTACTGCGCTTACAGCGGCCACATTGGTCAGAAATCTTCTTCTTGAAAAATTTGATTCGCTCATGGCTAGTAAAATTTAGTAATTTATATGCTTCTGGCAGCCGGCAACTGATTTATCCTAAATCATCTAACCATGCAACCATTATCCATTAACTGTTTTTACAACTTCTTTTATTTCTTCCCCGTTGCTTCATTAAACTCGCAAACTACCCGAAAACCTACCATGTTGCAGTCCGAGTACCACCAGATACTCTTTGGCATTTGAGGATCGGTTTTCATCCAGGCTTCATCCTGCGTTTGTTCACGCGACGCACATCGTACCTCTGAGGCATCATCCTTAAACGAACCTCCGCGAATAACCCGCTCGCTGCCTGACGCCGGTCCCTTTGGGTCCTTTATCCCGTCAGAGAGCTGATTATAGGCATCGGGAGCGTACCAGTCCGAACAAAATTCCAGCACATTCCCCAGCATATTTTTCAAACCAAAAGGATTGGCTTCGACAGCATCCGAAAGATGTGTTTTCCCCTGACTGTTACCGGCGTAAATCACGTATTTTGAAATTAAATCATTGTCCGAACCGAAGAATTTGTTCCATAAACCTTTTTGGTTGTAGTCTTTGGCATCCCCCTCAAAGAAATAAGATGTTTCAGAACTGCCACGGCTGGCATACTCCCATTCGGCTTCAGTCGGCAATCGATAGATTTTCCCCGTCTGCTGCGACAGCCAGCGGCAATAAGTCTCGGCAGCATGATACCGCATGGTAATGGCCGGACGTTTGCCAAGCCCCCAGTTCTGATCAGGTTGTCCATAAGGTGGTGTCGGGCCTGTGATTGCGTCAACTTCAGCCGATATTCGTGCGCCTTCCGTATCGGAACTCCTTCCCTCCCCTCCGGCCTGACTGTAAAATGCAAGGAATTCGTCCCATGAAACTTCAACCTCGGCCATATAAAACGGACTCACTTCCACAGTCCTGACAGGTCCTTCATCTTTCTGCCGCATGGGTTCGTTTTCGGGACTGCCCATCTTAAATGTCCCTCCCTGAATGGCAATCATGTTAAACGAAACAGTCGAATTGGGAATATATTCTGTGAAGTTTTTAAAACTATCTACTTTCGCCGGCTCCGTAAAAATCTGCGTGTTGGCAGCTATCAGCTTTCCAAACTCTGTATTACTGGCATGAATGGCATTAGGATCATAATGGCCAACATTTAAGTGGCAATTGATACATTGTAAGCCCTTTTCCTTCTCATTCTGCGAATAATACAGATGAGCATCCATACCCTCCTTGCTCAGACTAAGGGGAAACAGGTTTGCATGACATTTAATACACGATTCATTAAAAACAAAATGCTGTGCCTGTTCAACCGTCGATTTGGCTTCCCAGTTAAATTCGGTTGAGTCTTTAAACAAATAACCGTAAATGTCATTAGCCGCCAGCTTTGTCTTTTCTTTCAGATAGCCGTGCCCTTCAGGAGGCAAATGGCATTCCACGCAATGAACACGGATGCCGCTTTTATTATCGTAGTGAGATGATAATTTCCAGGATTCGGTTACATGAGGATGGACATGACATACTTCACAAAATTCATCCGTCGACGTCTCTTCCACAGCTTTGTTTCCACCGATCATGACCAGGATACCCAAGGTAAATCCACAAAAAAGGATAAGAAGAACATTCTTTTGCAGGAACTTTCCCGTTTTCTTAAACATGCAAATTGGTTTAATAAGTTTTACATCTTTGGTTCAGTAGCTTCAAAATTAGCAAAATATTACTATCATCAACGATTGATAAATAAAAAATTCAGCGGA
>JBDKTZ010000344.1:0-4577 GCA_039679975.1 Prolixibacteraceae bacterium | reverse complement strand
CTAATGCATCGGTTGCCACCAACTGGTACATTCCCGCATCCTGAACGACCACCGCCGTGTCTTCGTCATTTGCCTCATTGTCAGTCGGATCAATATCCTTTTTACATTTACAACTTAGTACAATCAGTGCTATCAAAACGATCCATCTCATATAATTCCAAAAATTTAAAGTTTTTCCTTAGGAATACCAATGGGTGTTGGTGTGAATCCTGTAATTCTATGAATATTACGTTCGGGCCCGGGATCCTTGCGGCCCGGAGAACTCAGGTTCATCCGGGTGCAGGGATCCGAAGGACAAATCCGGCTATCTTCTATTCATTGCTGTCACCGGAGGCTCCCAATTCTCCCAGATAACAGTATTTTTCACCGCTTATCGAAGCTGTAAACGTCACTTTAAAATAAGTGGCAGTTACACTTTCATCCAATTGAAACACTTGTTTTTCCAATGTAGAAGTTGCGACAACCTCGGCCACACGTGTCCAGTTCTGTCCGTCGGAAGAGACTTCGAAGTACATATTCTTGGGCATTGAAGTTGCCCAGCTTTCCTGACAATTTATAATCCAGAATGCCCTGATCGCATGCGCTTCGTTCATATTAACCTGAAGCCAGTGCGGATATTCTGAAACAACCGGAAGATATTTTGAATGCCAGAACGTATAACTGTTATTGTCTAATAAGAAAATGGCCTTTCCCTGGCCGTCACCCTCGCCCTTTGTCTCTTCGCTGGAACATTGAATTTCCCAGCCTGAACGGTTGAAATTCTTCAAAGCGACTTCTCCTGCTTTTACCGTAAATACAAAATAATTGACGGAATAGGATTCGTTAACCGTCCCATTTTCGCTTATATTCTTAATTTTTACCGGAAGCAGATAACTCTTTTCTCTTTCCAGTTTCCCGTTCGGGTTAATCGTGAGCAATAGTGAATCTGATTTTGAAGCGCCGTCAGGTATGGTCAGTTTATTGCCATTCAACACATAGCTGCCGTCGACCATCGGTAAATACGAAGTTTGATTGGTCGTATTATAGTTGCTGACCAGCGAGAGATCGGCCTCAACAGTCGTCTCTACAAGACCTTCTGCATTTTGGTCGGATGAAATGCCAAATTTGAAGGTCGTATCAGCCAACTCAATCGTTTTCACAAGCGGATTGTTTACGGCATCCGGAAAAGAAACCGATACAATAACCGGTTCCGCGTCATCACTACAGGAAACGCACATTAATGCAGGAATAAGGAACAAACCTGCAAGTCTTTTCACGGTTCTGGTTTTCTTAGCTTCACTAAGCAATGCAATCTTTTCTTTCATAACTAATAAATTAACTAATTGTAAATCAAATTTGTATACAGATTTCATTTTATCCAATGCGGTTGAGATACAAAAAAAATCTTCCCTTACAGGTCAATTGACGCCTGTATGCGCTTTACTCTATTGGCTTTCAATGAGTGTGTAGTTGAGCAGTTAATCAGTCCGTGCAGGAAAGAAATCTATCCGTACTCAACCCGGATTGGAAATACGTACAACTATTTCACATAAGAGATCATTTTATATTTGGAGGCTCATTTTTTGATAAATCGATAAACCTTCACAGAGTGAGGTGGCATTTTTATCATCATGATGTTTTTATCTGTTTTCAGGTCTTCATGCTTCCACAAATCGCGAACTTTATAATCTTCCAGTTTGTATGGATAGGTATACCAATAGTTATCACTTGTTTTCAGCAAAGAGGTAAGGTTAACCTGCACCTCTTTTTCCTCGTCGCTCCGGTTAAGCAGGCAAATTGCCTTTTCTTCATTTTCAAGCGGCTTACCCCATATTTCATAATCACCATTATCCCTGTAGCAGGCAGCCTGTTTTCCCATCGGATCCTGATCAACAGCAATCATCTCCCTGTTCATCAGGATCTCTTTTGTTTCGTCAGTCATATTGTCCAGGTCATTTCCCGCCATTAGCGGGGCAGCCATCATGCACCACATGGAGAAATGGGTTTTATATTCTTCGGCGGTCATTCCGCCATTACCGACCTCCAGCATATCCGGATCATTCCACTGCCCCGGTCCGGCATGTTCGGCCAAATCCCTCTGCTTATCGATGATTGCGGTCATTGCATCCCACCTGTCCAGTATATCGCCTGTTGTTCGCCACAAATGGCCGACATCCTTTGCCCACTCCCACGGTTTTGTCGATCCCCATTCGCAGATGGAAAAAACGACAGGGCGACCGGCAGCATACAAAGCATCTCTCATATTTGTATACGATGACCGTGAATCCTGTGTAGTTGTATTACACCAGTCATACTTCAGATAATCAACGCCCCAACCGGCATAGGTTCTGGCATCCTGATATTCATGTCCAAGTCCGCCCGGGCGACCGGCACAGGTTTTGCTTCCGGCACAGGAATAGATGCCAAATTTTAGTCCGTTGGCATGGATGTAATCGGCAAGATATTTTATTCCATGAGGGAACCGTTCTTTATCGACGATAATCTCTCCTTTTTCATCGCGCCCCACCTGCCAGCAATCGTCAATGACAACATATTCATAACCGGCATCTTTCATTCCGCTTCGTACCAGAGCATCTGCCATTCCCATAATCAAATCCTCACTAACGTTGCACGCGAACTTATTCCAGCTATTCCAACCCATGGGAGGGGTTTGAGCCAGTTTATCAAACTTTTGGGCAAAACCGCCAAGTGCGGTAAGCCAAAGCATTCCAATGAGTAATTTTACTTTCATATGTTTATCGTTTCAATTTAACTGTGTACAACTTGCGTACTATACTTCATTACTTTTCTAAAGGATATCGACGTATGGAACTCGCCAATAAAAATCACCTTGGGCGCAAACTGCGGCGTTCATGGCTCGTTTCATCTTAAAATATTTTAGTTAATGGTTGGATGAAATTCTCATATCTTATTTTGTAAGACCCAAATCACTTTCTATTTCTTCGAGGGATTTTCCTTTTGTTTCAGGAATATAAAACCTGATAAAAATAAAGGCGAGCAGACTGAAAAGACCAAAAATGCCAAAAGTCATCACTCCTCCTAAGTTATCAAGCATCCAGGGGAAAAACTGGACAACCAGTAACGAGCAGACCCAACTTACTGAAGTTGAAAAAGACATTGCAATACCGCGAATGGAATTTGGATACATCTCTGAAGTTACTACCCACATAACGGGGGCAAGCGATGCTGCAAAGAAAGCGATGTAGATCAGAACGAAAATGACCATTCCAATACCTCCGCACGCTCCGCTGAAGGTTGCAGCAAGAATGGTCAGGGAGACTGTCATCCCGGCAGTTCCCCACAGCAGCAAACTCTTTCTTCCTTTTCGGTCGACCAGCCATAACGCGATAATGGTAAACGCAAAGTTCACGATTCCTACAATAATGGATTGAAGAAGAGAGTTATCAGCCCCGACGCCCGCTTGTTGAAAAATTACCGGGGCATAGTTAATGACAACATTGATTCCTGTTATTTGCTGAAATGCAGCAAGCAGCGTTCCCAATAAAAGAATATGCCCCAGTTTCCCTTTAAAAAGAGAAGCGAAATTGACCTTCTTTTCCAACGTATCGCCTTTCACAGAAACTTCGGCAGTTTTTATCTCTGTTGTGGCATATTGTAATCCCCCGATTTTCAGCAACACTTTGTATGCATCATTTCTTTTTCCGGCTTTAATTAACCAGCGCGGGCTTTCCGGAAAGGAAATATTGAGGAAGAGCAGATATAGTGCACCGAAAACGAGTGGTACAGCCAACATAAAACGCCAGCTGAGTTGCGCTCTGAATAAGATATAATCGATCACGTATGCCAATAAAATACCTGTCACAATCGCCATCTGATTAAAGGCAACCAGCGTTCCCCTTCGTCGTGCGGGAGCAATTTCGGCAATGTAAGCAGGAACGATAACCGAAGATGCCCCAACTGCCAGACCACCAATTATGCGGGCAAATACAAAAAAGCCAAATTGCAGGGTGATACTACACAGTGCTGCTGAAAGAACAAAGAGGATTGCCGTGACCAGCATCATTTTTTTGCGGCCGTATTTGTCGCCAAAGTAACCGGCAAATAAAGCCCCCACCAAACATCCGATCATAATGGAACTGACAGCAAATCCTGTTTCCATCTCGTCCAGCGAAAAGAAATCCCGGATACCGGTAATCGCTCCCGAAATTCCGGCCATATTCAGTCCAAACAATAATCCGCCGTTCACGGCAACAAAGGTCATCCAGGTTATAAGTCGGTTATTTAGTTTCATCGGCTCTGCTTTCATTTATAAATATTTTTCATTTGCCAGGCATCCATTGATTTTAACACAGCATCCTTCCCGTGGGAAATGACTGATACTCCTTTGCTGTCTTTTCTTCCGGGATAGGCTCGTAAAGCCACACACTGCCGGTTATTCACAAATACCTCCACAATACTCCGGTCAATAAAAACATGCAGGTTTACCAACTCACCTTCTTTTATCCGGACATCGGCCGTTTCAGGAACCCGGAATTCGACCTGCCCGGATTCGGAACTATACAGGTTATCGATCGAAATCGCGCTGGTTCGTATGGCCGGTCCGGAATAATCACGGT
>JBDKTZ010000107.1:0-15831 GCA_039679975.1 Prolixibacteraceae bacterium | reverse complement strand
AGTCTGACTTTGTCGGCGTATGGTTCAGTTGATATTCCCTGTGATCGCGGTTTGAATTCGCTGTTTCCACTTTTTCGAAACGGAGCAGGTCGGCCCAGCGGCAGCAATATTCGTTTCCCGCAAATTCCCATCCGCGTTCATCAAAGCATGCTTTTTGGAACTGGGAAGCGCTCAGGTTTGCCGGAAGGTTGGCCAATCCCGCGCGTTCACGCACCCTGTTAATGGCGGTGTAGGCGCCGGCATCAGGGCCATTGCCGGCCATTGCCTTCGCTTCGGCATACACCAGAAGCACTTCTGCGTAACGAATCAAACGTTGGGAACGTCCTGAACGCCACATTGACCCGGCCAGATAGCGATCATCCCATCCGGGACTGGCGTTGCGGGAAGCGCCAAACCGCTGCTTGGCATAATAGGGATGCTGTGTATAGGTCCGGGGATCGTCCCAGGGAACTTCAATCCACCAGCTTGCACTCCGCTGATTATAGAATGCACCCTCTGCAGACACGTCGGACGGAAGCCAGATATTGGTCTGGAAGGTGGCATCTTTACGTGGCCCTTCCGGAAAATTTTTAAAGAAATTAATTTCGGCCATATAAACGGCCCAGCCTCCTTCTTCAAGGGGAGTTCCGGCTTTTGGAGTGCGCATGGTATAATCGCCGTTTGGATAGTTATAGGGATGACCAAAAACCGTTTCTCTATCCCAAAGCGTTTCTCCAGCCCAAAGTTCTTCCTGCGGAACCAGACCGTATCCATAGGTCAACTCATTATCAATGACTTCTTTCGCTTTTGCAGCGGCCAAAGCATATTTATCGATCTGTTTCAGCGGCCAGCCAGTCATCTGCAAATAAACAGATGCAAGCAGGCTCTTTGCCGCTCCCCTTGCCGGAACGATACTGAAACCACCCTCCGACCAGTCTGCGCTGGTTTGATGGACGGGAAGCATTTCTTCTGCCATTTTTAGATCGGAGATAATCTGTTCGTAGATCACTTCCATCCGCGATTTTTCCATCGCCGTATTCGATTCGGCGTCGGTGAGCGGCATCGGAACCGGCCCGAAATACTTCACCAGCAAAAAATACCACCAGCCTCTCAGAAAGTATGCCTGTCCGGCGCAGTTGTTTCTCAGTTCTTCCGTACAATTCGGAACATTCATATAATGAGAAATAATAAAATTGGCGCGTTTAATACCGGTATAGGCATACTGCCAGGGCAAGGTAACCTGAGTAAGACCGTCAGAAACACTGAATATATCGAAGTCACGGAAATAAGTATTCGCGGGCACATTCGAGGTAACATCGTCTGCGGCCAGGAAAAATGAGATCGGATCGTCTCCTCCTGTAAAGTCCTCCAGAACGTTATACATGGGGTGACATGCCAGAATCAGGTCTTCGCCGCTTTGAAAAAAGTTTGTCACATTCAGTGAATCTTTGGAATGCTCATCGAGAAAATCACTACACGAAAGGATCATAAGTCCAAGCGGCAGGATCATATAAATTAACTTATTCATCTCGTTCCTTTTTTCATTAAACGTTAAAATGACAATTGAGCGCCAATGGTTAAGGTACGGGCAGAAGGAGTAATACCGGAGTCAATTCCGGTGCCCACGTCGCTTGTCAGTGTTGAAGTCGATTCCGGATCATATCCTTTATAGCCGGTAATTGTCAGCAGGTTCTGAGCACTTGCAAAAATGCGGATATTGCCCGGATGAATAATCCGTTTATTGAACGTGTATCCGATGCTGATGTTTCTCAGCCGGATAAAATTTGCATTTTGCAGCCACTGGGTCGAGTTAATGTAGTTTGTCGACGTCTCACTGAAGACATTAGGAAAGCTGTTGCTTTTGTTGGAGGGTGTCCAGTAATTTTCCCAGGCCTCTCTCAGGGTAATCGTTCGCGACTTTGAATGAAGCGAAGAAGACATGGCATAGAGAACGTTTAGCTTGTCTGCACCATGAATACCCTGAAGCACTATGTTCAGATCCCAATTGCCATAGGTAAATGTCGAGTTAACGCCCCACGTGAAATCAGGGTTTCCGTTACCGATATTGGTACGATCGCTGGCGTCTATTTTCCCGTCGGGCGTAAGATCTTCATATTTATTATCTCCGGGTTTGTTTCCAAACTTTGCTGCTTCTGCGATTTCATCTTCCTGCCAGATACCCAGCCACTTGTATCCATACAATTCACCTAACGGTAACCCTTCTTTTAGAATATACGTTTCATCCGAAAGAACCGCGTCATTATTTCCTGAAGAGTTCAATCCGTAAATCGTCTGCCCTCCTAAATCCACAATTTCATTTTTATTGACTGAAAAGTTGGCCTGAAACTTCCAATTCATGTTTTTTCTTCTTACAGGAACCGCATTAACAGAAAACTCAAATCCTTCGTTCCTCACCTTTCCTTTGTTCACATAAATATCATCTCCTCCAAGGAAATAAGGTGTGGTCACACTTAACAGCAGCTTTTTTGTATCCTTCCGATAGTAATCCATTGTCACGTTCAGCCGGTCATTAAGAAAGCCTGCATCGACTCCAATATCTGTCTGAGCGGTCTCTTCCCATTGCAGATCCTTGTTTACGGTTTTACCGGTATAGCCCTGAACCCGGCTTTTATAGGTATAATAAGTCCCGACTTTTTTTAGCGCTGCAATAGTTGAGTAAGAACTAACCCCCTGGTTTCCGGTTTTACCATAACTTCCCCTTAACTTCATGTTTGAAAAAACATTCATATTCTTTATAAAATCTTCTTCGGAAGCGCGCCATGCGATCGATCCTGAAGGAAAGTAACTCCACTTGTTCCCTTCAGCAAATTTCGATGAACCATCGGCGCGGAAGGTCCCGGTCAGGTAGTATTTTCCTCCGTAATTATAGCTGATGCGGCTTACCCCCGAAAGCAGCGCCCAATTCGTCCATGATGTACTCGATTCTTTCGTGGTAGCAGTTGACATTCCCCAATATTCCAGGTTGTCATTTCCAAAGTAGCTTCCTTTGCCATAAAGAGAGTCGCCCGAGTAGCTGGTACTTTCGACAACGGCTGTGCCGGACAGATAGTGATTTCCAAGGCGCTTGCTCCAACCTAAAATTAAATTCTGGAATATGGACGTGGAGAAACTCTTTGTGCCGATCGAAGAAGCGTAACTTTGGGTATAATCGGCACTTTCCCATTCATAGTTGTTCCCGTTGTTTAGACTTACATTCAAACGGTATTGAAAAGACAATTCCGGGCTCGCCTGCCAGGTTAAAGCCGAATTTGATGAAATAGTAAATGATTTGGCCCATGATTTTTTTTCTTTCATCATCTGCACCGGATTATCTCCCATGGCACCAAACTGATCGGCCAGATTATAGGAACCATCGCTTTCATAAATACGCTCTGTTGGTCCCCAAGTTAGTGCATTGAATATCAAAGATCCGGTCCCTCCTTCGTAAAGCGTGCTCGCGGAATTACAGCTGTGCCGGTAACTGCCGTCTACATGCCATTCCATCTGCACTTTTTTAAACAGATCAATATCGAAATAAGACCGAACCGTATAGCCTTCGCTTCTCTGGCCTTCAATTAAAGCAGAGCTGTTAGAATATTCCCCGAAAATGTGATACTTGATTCTGGAGCTGCCGCCATCGGCTGCAACATTATATTTTTGTCTCCAGGCGTTTTTCAGTACCTCTCTTTGCCAGTCCGTTCCTCCGTTCTGTTTGAACTCAGTCAGCTGAGATTCTGAATAAACATTATTGATCAGCGCGTTGATTTCCAGGGCATACTCGTAAGCACTCAGCTTCTCGTAAAGATTAACGGGCTGCAGGAACGATCCAAGCCCGTTAATCTTCAGATGAGTTACCCCCTCTTTGCCTTTTTTGGTAGTGATCAGGATCACGCCGTTAGCTCCGCGGGAGCCGTAGATCGCGGTGGCAGACGCGTCCTTTAATACTTCGATCGACTCTATTTCATCAACGGGAGGCATTCCGGTTCCTACCACTCCGTCGCATACATAAAGCGGATCGTTCCCTCCGTTAATGGAGTTGGCACCACGGATCCGTACTTTTACAGCGCCCTCTACATTTCCGGAGGTGTTCGTCACCATGATCCCCGACAGACGTCCCATGATGGCGTCTGTCGGGTTCATTATCGGCTGTAGCTTAAAGTCGGCGGAGGAAATGGAAGAAATAGAGCCTGTTAAATCGCTTTTTTTAATAATACCGTATCCGATCGCCACTACCTCTTCAATTCCAAGTGTTTCCTCTTCCATGATCACATCGATACTGGTTCTGTCTTCCACCATGATTTCCTGCGTTTTCATCCCGACAAAAGAAAACACCAGTATGGCCTCATCCGCTACGCGCGACAAAGTGTAATTGCCAAACGCGTCAGCAATGGTTCCCCTGCTGCTTCCCTTGATTACCACCGTTACACCAGGCAGAGGAAAATCCGAAGAGTCAGTGATTTTACCGGAAATTGTTTTTTGTTGCTGCCCTCGCTGACCGTTGTCAATATCTCCGCTTTTTTTAACAACAATAAACCGATCCGTGATTTTATAGGTTAATCCCGTTTCAGATAACAGATTTTTTAGTACATCTTCAATCCTGGCGTTGTCTACCTTGATCGAAAGATTCGTTATCTTCCTCACATCGTCATTGTTATAAAAAAAATAGTAGCCAGATTGATTTTCAATCTGATCAAGGACTTCGACCAACGTGCTGTTTTTCAGATTCAGGCTAAGTCTGCCTGTTTGGGCGAAACAGGCAGATCTTACACCCAAAATAAGAACTACTATCAAAATGCAGGTTAGTCTCATAATACGCAGCTTCTTTTGAGCTAATAGTAGTGAAAGCTACAATAATTTATTCAAAATCATGCTTGTGACATGCCAAAATCAGTGATTATTCTTCCACCTGGCTCAGGTTGGGGTTCAACGCCAATTCTGAAGCAGGAACCGGCAGGTAGTAGTAGTCGTGGCTCGGGGTACCAAAACCTGAGCTGGCGTTGTACTCGTCAGAGGCACGTTTGGCAAATACTTCTTCGACCATTTCCAGGCGGCAAAGATCCGGGTAACGTGTCCACTCGGCAGCCAACTCCCATCCACGTTCCTGGACAACCAGTTTGGCAAAGGCTTCACCGTTCAATCCGCGGGCATAACGAGGCAGTTCGGCGCGATCACGGATTTTATCCATTAATTCGTAAGCCAACGCATCGGGAGTTCCTGTTGCACGGGCGATTGCTTCGGCATAAGTAGTCGCTGTCAGTGTGTAACGCAAAGGCATCAACAAACTACTTCTCTTACCACCCTTTAGCTTGTACTTGGCCAGACCTTTGTCTTCAGGGTTCACACAACGCTTACGGTACAGCGGAGAGGGAGTTGCCAGCCCCGGATCGTCCCAGGATACGTTGCCATTGGCGGTTTCTCTGTAATCCCAGAATGTAGCTTCCTTGCGCGGACCTTCGGGGAATTCGCGGAAGAATGTCCGTTCGGCAGCGATCCAGCCGTATGCACCATATTCAGCGGGATAGAAACACCGGGTGATGGATTGCATCTGGCTGTTGGCGGTAAAGTAGACACTGAAAAGCCGTTCTTTATTCAGGTTATTTTCAGGATTTTCTTCGTTCCACATGTTGTCATACGTATCGAAGCCACGACCAAGCGCAGCAGCGCCGTTGATAACTTCTTTGGCCTTATCGGCAGCCTTTTGGTAATAAGTGGTACCTTTTTTTAACGGATACCCGGCCATATACAGGTACATTTCAGCCAGAGCAGCTTTTGCCGTCAATGCGAAAGGAGCCTCTTTTTCCATACGGTGACCAGTCCATGAAGCAGGCAACATGCTTTCTGCTTTTTCCATATCTGCCACACACTGCTCAAACAACCTGGCCTGGCTCGATGATTTGATGTCAAAGTTACCTCCTACCTGGAACACAATGGGAGCTTGCCTGTAATATTTGGCCAGATTGAAATAACCCCAGCCACGGAAGAAGTAGGCTACTCCGGTAAGGTTTTTCAACCGGGTCTCATCACCGCTCACTTTTTCCATGTTCGTCAGGAAGCTGTTCGCTTGCTTAATAGTCGTGTAACATTCTTCCCAATGTTTATAAACGTATTGTTCATCATCGGGTTGATTGAAACGTTCCAGTAAAACACTTCCCATGTGAACACCCGTCATATCGTCTCCGCGTAATGACATGTTGAATGAACAGCCGTCATAGTAGAAGTCTGAAGCATAATAAAAAATAGAAGGCATGAAACGTTCGATGTCGTCTACCGTGTTAAAATAGGTGTCTTCCATAAACTGACCCTTGGGATCTTCTTCCAGGAAGTCTTTGCAAGAGGTGGCTGCCACCAGTATTGCAGCTAAAAATATCAGTTTTTTCATAATCGTCTCAGTTAAAATTTATAAGTCAAACCCACGGTATAAATTCTTGGAGAAGGATAGGTGCCATATTCAACTCCGCCCAGAACGTCGGTGCTTTTACCTCCGTTAACCGCAGTTTCAGGGTCCATTCCATTATAGCCGGTAATTGTGAAGGCATTTTGAACGGACGTGTTAATACGGAATTCGTGACCACCCAAAAGTTGCCTGGGGATGGTATAGCCGACACTGATGTTTCTGACCTTTACCCAGCTGGCTTTGTCCACCCATTTGGACGAGTTCGCTTTTTCAAGCGCTGAAGTGCTGTTGGGCGACCACATGGTATTTTGATTGTCGGAACTCCAGATATTTTCTGCCGCCTCGCGCAGGTTGATCGAACCTGACATTCCCACGACGGTACCAGCCACCATGCGGTTGTAGTTATACATATCGCTGCCGTGAGAGCCTTCGACTAACAAGTTGAAGTCAAAGTTTTTCCAGGTAATGGTCGTGTTGTAAGACCAGTTGAACTTAGGCATAAAGTTGCCGATAACCTCGCGGTCATCGTTGTCATATTCATAGTTGCCATTCTTATCCAGGTATTTGTTATCACCCGGCTTTTGGTTGTATTTGGCGGCTTCAGCAGCCTCGTCTGTATTCCACAAGCCCAGCCACTTGTACCCGAACAATTGTCCCAGAGGTTCGCCTTCCTGCACGATTAATGGAGATCCTTCCAATTGAACGCCTGTAAAGTTACTGTCGCCGGAAGGGATGAATTCTTCACCAATTTCACCCAGACTTACCACTTTGTTTTTTAGCCAACCGGCATTTGCCGTCATTTTCCAGGAGAAGTCCTTTCCGCTAAACGGGGTATAGGTTACCGAAGCATCGATTCCTTCGTTTTGCATTTCACCCAGGTTGATCATCGTGGAGCCGGCGCCCGCATAATCAGGCAATTGACGCTGAGTCAGCAGGCCGTCGGTAACCTTGTGGTAATAGTCCAGGGAGAATGACCATTTTTCAAAGACAGCAGCATCGATGCCAATATCCCACTGAGTCGTTTCCTCCCATTTCAACCCGGTGTTCACGGGAGCGTTTAATTCAATGCCTTGTACCCGGTTACCGGTTGCCCAGCTCCAGTTACGACGGTTACGAAGCGCTGCGATGGTGGCGTAAGAACCAATAGCCTGGCTACCGGTAACCCCATAGCTGGTGCGTAGTTTCAGATGGTCAAGCCATTTGCTGTCTTTCAGGAAGTCTTCGTTCGAAGCGACCCAACTCAACGCGCCTGAAGGAAAATAAGAGAACTGGTTGTCTCCTTTAAATTTGGAAGATCCATCGGCACGCATGGAAACGGTGAGGTAGTATTTCGAATTGTAGTTATAATTCAGACGGGCAAAGAAGGAGGCTAACTGAGCACCGGAATAACTGGAAGCAATATCTTTGATTGCGGAGCTACCCAGATTATACCACTCCATATAATCGTAACTTACCCCTTGACCTGTCGCAGAAAAACCGTTATACTTAGTTTCCCAGAGCTCAGTACCCAACATCGCACTCAGATTGTGTTTCTGGGCAATAGTTTTGTCGTAAGTGGCCAGACCGGTTAACTGCCATGTTGTCGAATTGCCTGTGGAACGTTCTGCTGAGCTTTGCCCGGTTGAAGAAAGAGAAGGAAGAATATAATTGCGATCTTCAGAAATACTCTTGGTGACAGAAGGTTGCGCAGATACTTTCAAACCGGGAATAATTTCGTACGCGAAATAACCATTCGCGGTGACATTTGTTGAGAAACTGTTCCGGTTACCTTCCATGATTTCATAATACGGGTTCACATAGGTCGTGATTCCATAAGGATCGGTGATGTTATACTCACCGTCTTCCTTGTAGATGGGTACATTTGGACACCATTGCAACGCCGCAAACAGAGGGCCTTTTGCGGTAATCTCAGATCCATGGGAACGATCTTGTGAGGCAGACAAGTCTACGCGGGCAGAAAACTTCGACCCCAGTTTGAAATCGAAGTTCGACCGTAAACGATATGATTTGGAAGATTGATTTTTAACCAAACCCGTGTTGTCGATATAATTGCCGCCTACATAGAACTTCATTTTTTCGGTGCCGCCAGATACACTTGCCTGGTAGTTCTGACGGACGCCGGTCTGCGTAGTCACTCGTTGCCAATCGGTGTCCACGCTCTTGTCAAAGTTGATATTACGCCCGAAATAGCTGTTATAGAAATCAGCAAATTCAACACCATTCAACAAATCATAGAATTTAGGATAAGTGGCAAAAGAAGTAGTGGCAGAGACCTCTACCGTAGGATCGCTGATTTTACCACGTCTGGTCGTGATCAACACGACACCGTTTGCACCACGGGAACCATAGATCGCGGTGGCCGACGCATCTTTCAATATCTCGACCGACTCCACGTCGTTCGGACTGTAAGACCCCATCGGCACACCGTCAACGATGTAGAGAGGATCGTTGTTCCCGTTCAATGAGTTGGAACCGCGAATGCGAATTTTGGTGGAACCATCGCCATTCGTTTTTACGGTTACCCCGGGAGCATTGCCACGCAACATTTCAGAAATGCCTTGAACCGGTTGAGCTTTATAAGCATTCGGTGAGATTTGAGCTACAGCACCGGTCAAATCCTTTTTCTTAACCGTACCGTAACCGATTACCACCACCTCTTCCAAACTTTGATTGTCTTCTGACAAAGTTACGTTGTAGCTATTTTGAGCGCCGATTACGATCTCTTTTGGAGTGTAACCGATGTAAGAAAAAACAAGGGTCTTGCCTTGTTCTGCCTGTAATGTAAAGTTACCGTTAATATCTGTAATTGTTCCGGTGTTTGTGTTTTTTATAATCACATTTGCTCCGATAATTGCTTCGCCTTTGCTGTCAGTGACACTGCCGGTGATCGACTTTGTGTTTTGAGCAAATGCTGCCGGCACGCACAGAAGCAACATAAGCATTACGCTCACTCCCCATGTAATCCCCTTGGGAAAAAGAGAGTAGAATGATTTTCTATTTTTTTTCATACGTTGTTTGTTATACATTAATTAAGTGGTTCCGAATCCCGGCATCCTTTTTCTTCTGCCGAAATTTTAATTCGTTTCATAGTACTTTAAAAACTACTTAGTTTTTTTGATTTTCAATTTCACGTTATTTCTCATAGGCATTTAGAGTTAAAAGACATTCATTAATACATTTAATAAAAAAGGATAGCGTTCTTGCACAAATGGGATGATATCACTGTACATCGGATTAGAGCCTGGCAAAAGCCGGAAAAATCCCATTTCAATCATTTTGTTTGACTGATTTTACTGATCGGTGAGTTTGATCAGTTGGCCCTGGAATTTATGAGATTAATTGACTTACAATCACTTCACCATCCTTTTCATCCATCTTTTCTTTCCTTTACAATCAGATTACTTTTCTTATCCGACCGGAGAAGGTATTCAAATTTGACAGGAGCGATCATCTCCAGAATATCGATGATCTGGTCTATCGGTTTATCCCGCAGGACAGTTCCTGTAATTAAGCATCCTTTTAGATTTTCATTTTCAAAGCGGATCTCGATGTTATACCAGCGTTCCAGTTTTCTTGCAATGGCTTCCAACTTTTCCTCCCTGAAGTTAAGGATTCCGTCTTTCCATGTGGTATATGCAGAAGTGTTCACCTGCTGTACGCGGATACTCTGATCCGGGTTTTGAAATGCAATTTGCCCGGGCCGCAGTTCTCCAATTTTATTCCCCTTCGTATTGTTTATTCGGACGCTTCCTTCCACCAGAACTACCGATTGAGCTGAATCGTTCGGGTAGGCCGAAACATTGAATGAAGTACCTAAAACTTCAATTTCCATCTGTCCGGTATGAACTATGAAAGGCGCTTTTTTATTTGGCGTTACTTTGAAAAAGGCTTCGCCATTCACATAAACCTTTCTTTCACCTGAATTAAAGCGGTCAGGATACCTGAGTGTACTGCCCGAGTTCAACCATACTTCTGTTTCATCAAAAAGAGTCAAATGGCATGTTTGGCCGTAGTTCACATCGATTTTCGCATACTGAACAGGAATATCTTCGGAAAACCATTTCGAGTAAAACACATTTCCGATGAAAAATACCATGACAACGATCGCCGCGTAAGCCACAGTCCTGATAATTTGCCTTCTCAATTTGATCTGGCGAATGTGACGACCGATTTTAAACCAGGAGGAATCCTTGCTAAAACGATGAATCTGCTTCATTTCATTTAACCCTGAATGAATGGTTTCCATTCTGTTGAACAACCTTTTTTCCCGTTCATCCTGAACTATGTTTTCGAACAGAGATAATTCCTCTTCCGATAATTCATGATTGAGCTGTCCCCCAATGAGTGTCCATATTTTATTTTCAGAGTCCATATTTACGATCGTTCTCTATATACTACGACGCCGGAACGATCAAAATAGGGTGACAAAGGAGGCATCTTTTTTTGGAGTTGGTCAATTTTTTTTTAAAAGTACTGACAACAGAACAAAGTCGTTTGGGTCAAGTTCTTCCTTCAACGCCTGATAAGCGCGCCCGATTTGAGTTTTAACGGTATTTAGAGAGATATCGAGGCGTTCTGCTATTTCCTTGTAAGTAAGCGATTCAAAAACCGCCAGTTCCAAAATTCGACGTCTTCGTTCCGGGATTTTATTGATAGCAGTATATAAATTGGAATAGAAATCTTGTTCGATTGCCATCTCTTCCATGATCTCAGGAATCTTATCTGTTTCAATGATCAGCTTATTTTTGTCTTTTCTGAGATGACTCACTAACTGATTACGAAGCATTAAAAACAGATACGATTTCAATGACTTTTTAATCGAAATTTTTCCTCTTCGTTCCCAAAGCTTAATAAAGCAGTCAGAAACGATCTCTTCGGCGACAATTTCATCGCGCAGGTGTTTATTGGCCCATATGCACATAGGATGAAAATATTTGTCATGCAGAACGCGTAATGCATTGACTTCGCCGGCAACGAAACTGTTCCAAATAGTCTGGTCTTCCAAAGCCATTTTAGTCTAAATCATTCCGGACAAATATAGCTAAAGTACAGAATAAAAACCATAAGAGATATTGGGAGTGATCACTACATCTTGACGTACTCTTTGGGTGTAACCCCATAATGTTTTTTAAACGACTTCGAAAAATAAGAATAGGAACTAAAGCCAGTACGATCTGCTATTTCGGTTAGCGATAATGAACCTTCATGCAACATCTCCGCGGCTTTTCTCAGTCGGTAGCTGCGGAGAAAATCGATCGGTGACATATCCATGAGACCTCTTATTTTCCTGTAAAAGGCGGTGCGGCTGAACCCCAGATCCCGTCCAATATAATCCACATTTAGATCGGGGTTAGATAATTCTCTTTCGAGCATCAGGGTCAGTTTGTTCATCAGTTTCTGGTCGTGGGGATTAAGCGCTATGGGATTTGAGGTTTCTTGTTCTTTTTGCGTTTGGGGAGTAACGTAAAATTGACGAAGCCGGTCCCGTAACATGAATAAATTCTTGATGGTCAGCAGCAGGTAATCAACATTGAAGGGCTTGCAAATGTAAACATCCGCACCCTGTTCAAGACCTTCAAGCTGGTCGAAAACGGTAGTTTTAGCAGTAAGCAGTACGACCGGAATGTGAGAAAGTCCCGGGTGATTTTTGACTTGCGCGCACAATTGATACCCTGATATTCCGGGCATTAATACATCGCTAAGAATTAAATCGGGTTGTTCATTCTGTGCTATTTCCCATGCCTTATCACCATCCATTGCTTCCAACAGTTCATATTGGTTGTTTAACAGATTTCTGATAAAATCCATTAGTTCCACGTTGTCTTCGGCAATCAGGATGGTATAAGGTTTTTTCACCTCCGCTCTTTCTTTTTTCAGTAGATATTCCTGTTTATTTTCCGGCAGGAGTACGTTTTGGTTGACTTTTTTCTCATTGTCAGAATAAACATTCCCGATAGGAAGGACAAACGAAAAGCTCATCCCACCGCCGGGTTGATTAATCGCGCGGATATTTCCGTGATGGGTTTCTATCAGGCGTTTGGTATAATGCAGACCAATGCCGTTGCCTCCATAATCGGGCCTGAGCCCTGAAGGGCCGTTAATCCTGCGATATCGGACGAACAGTTCTCCCATTTTATCGTCAGGAATCCCTGTTCCTGAATCAGAGACTATGATTTCGATATAGGGAAAGTCTTGTAATCCGGCCATTTCTCCATATTTCTTAGTTGCTTCAAGACAGGTCATTTCGTTGGTAACAAGTTTGATGTGCCCAGTTTCGGGCGTATGTTTTAATGCATTGGACAGTAAATTGTGCAGGATCTTTTCCAGTTTATCTGTGTCTAACCACAAGGTGAGGCTGGGTGTGTGGGGTATGAACTCCAAATCTACCTGTTTTTTTTCGGCAGGATATATGAAGACCTCCAGAATATTCCGGATAAACTGGATTATGTCTTCTTCCTGAACGTCTAATGACAACATTCCGTTTTCCATTTTTTTGAAATCCAGCAGCTGATCAATCAGGCGCAACATACTTCGTACATTCCTTGAAATAGTATTTAAAAGCCTGGTGTTAGTATCATTCAAGTGATCGAGAGCTGCCAGTTGCTCGAGAGGCGCCGAAATCAATGTCAACGGGGTCCGTAATTCGTGCGATATGTTAGTAAAGAAGTTCATCTTCATTTCGGAAATCTCATGCTCGCGCTCCCGTTCACTGTGTTCTATTTCCAGTAACCGACGGTTCATCTTCATCTTGAAACTCAACCGGAACAGGAGAAACGTCCCCGATATAAATGCCAGCACATACAAAACCCACGCCTGCCAGGAAAACCAGGGGGCCGGTTTGATGGTAATTCGTATGCTGGCAGGTTGTAAGCTTTCCAGTCCTTCACTGTTAATCGCTTTAACAAAAAAAGTGTATTTACCTGCCGGAAGGTTTGAATAGGTAGCCCGCCTGAAATTACCCATATAGTTCCAGTTCTCGTCAAAACCTTCAAGCTTGTATGCATAGGTTAATTTGTCCGGTGCTATGAAATCGATCCCGGTATAATCAAGGGAGAAGTTTGATTGCTTATGATTGAGTGTGATATTGCTGACATAAGCAATACTCATGGGAAGCACCAAATCTTCTGCTTCCGGCTGGACGCTGCGGTTCAGTATTTTCAAATCTTCGAGATGTACAATCGGTCGGTTTTTGTCGGGCAAAACGATCATCGGGTTAAAAAATGTAAGTCCATGGTTGCCTGTAAAAAATATACGGCCGTCCGAATGCTTCAATCCTCCTTTTTCATGATACTGATTTCCCAATGTACCGTCACTTACCGAATAATTGGTAAAGACAGTATCGGTCATGTTCAGGTTTGATATGCCGTTAGAGGTACTCATCCAGATATTCCCTTGCCGGTCTTCCTGGAAGCATAAGACGTTATTGTTTGGGAGTCCTTCTTTTTTTGTAAAAGTCAGATACTTACCATTTGACCAACAAAGCATGCCGTGACCATAGCTTCCCATCCAGACCCGGTGCCGGGAATCTTCGAAAAGTGTAACGCATGCCTGTGCAATGATCATTTCTTTTTCAGATAGTTCGATTTTCCGGGGCACCGTGTCTCCTTCGGCTAACCGGAAAATACCTTCTCCGTACGACGAAAACAGAATGTCACCTGAATTTAGGATACACATATCCGGTACATTGGACAAATAGATTGTTTGAGCCTTATCTGAAATTTTTTTCCCATTCTCCAGTTTGAACAAGCCATTCCACGAACAGATCCACAAATTTCCGTATTGATCTTCCTTCATCATTCTTACCTGTTCTATATTTTCACGGGAAAGAATGTCCATATGCCCGTCAGGCGAGACGGAACCCGAAATGAGCTGTTCTGCCAAACCAATCCATATCCTGTTTTTGGAATCAATAAAGAGTGATTCAATAGGGCGGCTATTTCCATTGAATAAATCTGAATTCTGAATGTTATACGTCGATATTTTCCCTGAGGGAGTATAGTGTAAAAGTCCGTGATAACGGTTGCCAACCCACAGGTTACCATATTTATCTTCTATAATGCGGGTAACAAACTTATCTTTTACCATATTACTCAATTGCTGCTCTGTATTGAAATACTCAAGAGATTTGTTCCACACTGTAAAGCTCTTGTCATAGGAACCTATCCAGACATTATCCTGTCGGTCGGTGTAACAGGTCAACAGTTCTTTCGAATTCAGATTATTAAGCCGCCAGGGTTCATTTTGGCGTAAGGTTTGCGACAATATATCGTAGTAAAAAAGCCCCTGTGATTCCGTGCCGATCAGAACTTTTAAGCCACTGATTTCTTTAATGAAGCTAATTCGGGATTTGCTCAGG
Source organism: Prolixibacteraceae bacterium (assembly GCA_039679975.1). GTDB lineage: Bacteria > Bacteroidota > Bacteroidia > Bacteroidales > Prolixibacteraceae > JBCFBK01. The sequence continues at coordinate 1,102 of JBDKTZ010000107.1, read as the reverse complement.
TCAGGATGATCGAGGCACGATGCCGGAAAATCTTTAAAGGTACGTGATGCCGAATCGAAGAATACCAGACCAGCGTTGGTACCTAACCACCAGATCCCGTTAGGATCTTTGTAAACACAGGAGGTTACCTGCCGTTCGCCGGGTAGTGAATAATATTGCCACGATGTATCATTTTTGCACTCGGCAATTCCCTGGCTGGTACCCATCCACAATCGTCCTGAGTCATCCTCCCAGAATGAGCGAACCACGCAACGGTCTCTGAAAGGAAAAATAACTTTTTGGTTTAATGTATCGACGAGGCCGGGACCGGCATGCGTCGCAGCCCAGATATTTCCCGAACGATCTTCAAAAAAGGAATAGACATTTGCTCCGTATTTGGGATTGTTGTCATAGCGGATAAACCTGTTGCTTTTGAAGTCATATCGGTTCGTTCCGGTCAGTGTGCCCACCCAAAGGCGGTGTGAAGAATCAAGAAACAATGCAAAGACCAGATCATTGTCTAATGATGTCGGGTCGGAAGCGTCATGAAAATATTGAAAAAATTCGTAGCCGTTATAGCGGTTTAAGCCATGTAAAGTTGCAATCCACATATATCCAAGTGCATCCTGACAAAATGATTGGATATTAAGATAGGAAACCTGCGCGGATACTTTTTGCACCCTGTTAGGTTCTGTCACGGCTGTTTCCCCGGAGTTTTTACAGGAGCACAACCAGCCGGTTATAATCAATACAATGATCAGGATTTTGTACATATTGTTCCGGAAACAGCTCTAAGATATAAAATGCATAACCAAAGGACAAGCGCGTATAAAACTTTGAACGATTTTTACAATTATTGGAAAAAAAATACCAAAACGTATCCGCTGATTTTGGATGAAAAATACAAAAATATGGAACAAAACAACCTGCCAATCCGGATTAATTGAAGCTACTTTGTACAGGTAAAACAACCGTACGAATCGAAGGAATAAAAACGACAAATCTAACCATTTGAACATGCTGAGTGTGAAAAAAGTCATCTGTTGTGCATTGTGTAGTCTGTTTTGCGTGAGTTTATGCTATGCTGAAGGTAATATGCCGACAATAGTCGGTTTAACATGCG
>JBDKTZ010000268.1:0-1876 GCA_039679975.1 Prolixibacteraceae bacterium | reverse complement strand
AGATCGTAAGGCTGATCGATACGAAGGATCATTCAAGCGGTATCGACTACCGGGTGAAGGATATTTTGCAAAGCCATTACCCTGAGATCGAAAATGCCTGTTTATCGTTGCGTAGCGCTCATCCGCTGGAAGTAAAATGCGGGGATAAAGGGTTTTACCTGGATGATATCATGTCGGTTGACAATAACTTTTTTAAGGTTTTTTCGGTTCCTTTTATCTCTGGAAATCCTTCATTGCCTTTTACGAATATCAATTCGGTAATCATTACCGAAAGTACGGCCAAAACGTTGTTCGGAGCAGAAAACCCTTTGGGAAAAGATCTCTTTGTTTGGGGAGAAGTACCAACTACTATTTCAGGTGTGATAAAAGATTTTCCGGATAACTCGAGCATTTCAGCGGGCCTCCTGGTGAATGCAGAAAGCGATCGCTTTAAACTTTCATTTAGTTGTGAAGACGGCAGCGATTTAAGTACCTACCGGTGGCCCTTCCAAATTTATCTCCAACTAAGCAAAAATGCAGATCCGGATCAACTTGTTGACACAATAAATGCCCAAAATGATTTACTAAAACCTTATAACGAACAGGTGGGCTTTCTGAAACTGAAAGATATCTATCTGCATGATCCGACCTCCGGAAGTGATACAAAACAGGGCAATCCCGGACTGCTAAAGTTATTGACTGTCATCGCTTTTATCATCCTGGTCCTGGCCGTGATCAACTATATCAATCTGACTGTTGCCCAGCAGAACAAACGAAATAAAGATACCGGTGTGAAGAAAACCATAGGGGCGACCCGGATCAATATCCTTTCCCAGTTTCTTTCCGAATCGGTTCTGGTCACTTTTTTGGCATTTATTCTTGGAGCGCTTTTGGCGTGGATGTTCCTCCCTTTCACCCGGTCAGTCTTGAATACTAATCTGGAATTTAGTCTGCTGTTTCGCTGGCCGTATTTTCCGATCCTGTTGGGTTCAATCCTTTTGATCGGATTGATCAGCGGAAGCGGACCGGCGATTATTCTGTCGGGCATCGCTCCGGTAAAAGTGTTAAGCGGTTTCACCGTATTCGCCGGACAAAAGAATTACCTGCGTAATTCCCTGACCGTTTTCCAGTTTATGATCTCCATTGTCTTGATCTTTTGCGTGATGATAGTACAGCGGCAAATTCAGTATGTCAAGCACAGGAAGCTTGGTTTCAACGAAGAACAGTTGCTCCGGCTCGATCTTCCCAACGTCCAGGAAAACGATATGCAAAAGGCAATGGCTTTATTAGAAGAGTTCAGAAGATCACCCTTTATCAGGAACATATCAGTTACCAACAGTGTTCCCGGAGCAATAAGAGTGAGCATGGGTTCCAATATAGAGCATACGGATAAAAATATGAGTGTCCCGTGTCTGCTGGTCGATACCGCTTTTCTGGAAACATTCGGTTTGAAAGTGATCCGGGGAAGAAACCTGGAACCCGGTGATTACGGGAGAGTATGCATGATCAACGAAGCGGCCTGGAAGCATTTCGAATTTGAGAATTTGGAGAATAAACGTTTTATGAACGGACCGGATGGCAGCTACGCGATTATCGGAGTAGTCAATGATTTTAACTACAGTTCGCTGCATAAAACGATTGGGCCAGTGTGTATCATGGTTACCCCCAGGTTTTCGCCAACCGCCATCAATATTCGTTTTGCGGGCAATAGTGTTGGTCCGGGAATGGATTTCATTCAAAAGACCTGGCAGGAAATGTTACCCGGGCATCCCCTGAAATACCAGTTTTATGATGAATGGTTCGACTCGATGTATCGTTCTGAGGAACGCTTCGCCCGTACCATAGGTCTTTTTGCCGTACTGGCTATCGTGATCTCGTGCATCGGGATCCTGGGGTT
>JBDKTZ010000018.1:0-11524 GCA_039679975.1 Prolixibacteraceae bacterium | reverse complement strand
ATTCGTCGACTTTTCCGTCACAAGTCCGGAAATAGTCCGTTTTTGTGCCATGACCGGTGGAATGATCAGGCACCATAGTAAAACAAGTAATAATCCTTTTTTCATAACAGAGAGATTTGGAAAAGTTTAAATCAATAACTAAATAGCTTTTGTAAGACAGAATATGTCATACAAGTGTACCCTATGCGTATTTACTCTTTATTCAAAGCTCTATATCCGCTATTCTTCGTAAACAGCTCCCGCCTTTGTCCATTCGTAATCAGCAACAACCGCTATATGCCTGCTCTCCCTCTATTTTGAATTTTGCAACTTAAGTTGCAAAATTCTCCCTCGATAAGTCAGCAACTAAGTTATGAAATATTTTTAAGTAGTAACATGTATTACATCTTATTTTTTCGAATTTAATTTTTTATGATAGGGTGACCAAAATTTTTCACATCATTTGTCAAAGCAGGCATGCCTGACCAGATCTGAGAAATTCACTTGAGACGGGTATTTATTTTTGATTTATTTCATCATACAGCACCTGCAAAATGGCGGTCCGCACGTTCAGTTCACCCAGTTTGTTATTGTCGCGGGTTGGATAAATCCTGTTACTGAGAAAAACATAAGTAAGCTGACAGGCCGGATCCATCCAGACAAAGGTCCCGGTAAAACCCGAATGTCCGAAACTCTGCGGACCGGCTCCCGGGCAGGGATAACTCTTGTCCGGTTCCACTTTGGCATTATTAATCAATGGTTTGTCAAAGATGAGCCCGCGGCGGTTGTCGTTTTGAGGAAACTGAACACGGGTAAACTCCTTCATGGTCGCTTCGCTCACATACTGTTTTCCTCCGTAGGTTCCCATTTGAAGATACATTTGCATCAGCTTTGCCAAATCATTGGCCGAAGCAAAAAGACCTGCATTTCCTGACACCCCGCCTAATATGGCCGCGGATTCGTCGTGAACAGTACCCTGGATGAGCTGATGACGGTAGTATTGATCGTTTTCGGTTGGAACGATGCGGTCTTTTGAGAATCGTTCAAGCGGATTATATGTTAATGCATACGCACCCAATGGTCTATAAAACCGGTCTTCGACAAACTGCTTAAAATCGGTTGCCGAAATATGCTCAACAACCTGCGGCGTAATCACCAGGGGCAGGTCACTGTACACATACCGCCCACGCGTTTTCAAAGGGGTTTTCCGGATATCACGGTTTACCTTCTTCAGAAACCGTTCATCCAGATACATGCCTGGTGCAACACAAAGGGTATGCTTTTCATCAGCTTGGGGCGTGTACCATCGGGGCGACAGGCGCCCGTCTGTCACTGTTTTTTTCCAAAAGCCAATAAAAGGCACCAGGCCCGACTGGTGGGCATAAAGTTCCCGAACAGTGACATCTTCTTTATCCGACCAGTGGAACAAGCCTTTTTTCCAATCCGGCAAATAGGTTGAAACCGGCCGATCGGGATTTATCTTTCCTTCATCATACAACTTCAGGATCCCGGGCAATCCCCCACTGACTTTAGTCACCGAAGCCAGATCGTACAAATCGTCTGTCCGCGTCGGAACCCTCTTTTCATAGGTATGATAACCATACGCTTTCTGAAAAATGACTTTGCCATCTTTTGCCACGAACACATTGCATCCCGGGATTGCCTGCCGGACCAGAGCATCGTTCACAATGGAGTCGATCCGCGTTGAAAGCCGCAATGAAGTGATCCCTGCATCTTCAGGAATGGTGTATTTCAAGCGGACAGGCTTCTCAATTGAAAATCCATCTCCTGCAGTGTAATACGGACCAATGCTGACCGGAAGTTTTCCGGATGCTCCAATCCCGCCAAAAACCATTTGGGCAGCCAATTCCTGCACCAACGGATCATTTTGATACGCCATGACCAGCGCGGCAGGCTTTCTGAAACCCGAAACTTCAGCCAACGCATAGGGACTTGAAAAGAATACCTCGACCGAAGTTTTCTCAGTAGCCAGATAACTCATTAAGCTCTCTATTGATCCGGTAATGCCGTAAGGGCGTTCGGGTTTTACCCTCTGCCTATTTCCGACCTGCATCGACTTCCTGATCTTGCTTTCATAAAGATGAAATCCGGCAATCACCAGGTTATAATTTCTTAATTGCTCTTTCAGTCGCGAGAGTTCTTCTTCCGAAAAATTTTCAGATAAATTAAAGTTCTCTGTTTGGGTATAATTTCCCAGCATCTTCTGAAAAGGTGTCAGATTTTCTTCGCCTACCGAAATACAGGCGATTTTCAATGTATCGAGAGCCATCAACGGAACAAGCCATTTTTGATTTTCAAGTAAGGTGAGCGATGCTTCGATCATTTTCCGCTTTGCCAGTTCAACTTGCGGCGCATTCAAATCGTCCATCAACCGATGAAGCTGTACAGATTCCGGCTTATTCAAACCAGCCAGGTATTTAGCTGCCAGCACCCGCCTGCACTTTAAGCCAATTTCATCCCATGAAAGTTCGTTGTTCTCCAATGCTTTCCGGATGGCTTCAACTGCAGTATCCAAATCTTCAGGAAATTCAACCACATCATTCCCGGCTTTAAGCGCCATGACTTCAATATCGCCCGGCTTACCAGAGAGGGTTGCACCGGCCATATTCATGGCATCAGTGATGATCAATCCCCTGTAATTCCACTGATCTCTCACGATTCCCTGAATAATCGCTGAAGAAAGGCTGGAAGGCAGATTGTTTCCCGGATCAAGCGCAGGAACGTTCAAATGAGCGGTCATCAAACCGCCAACCTGTTGTTCTGCAAGTCTTCGAAAAGGAAACAATTCGACTGAATCAAGGCGCTCACGCGACCATGGAACCTGAGGGAGAGTGAGGTGTGAATCGGTTTGGGTATCGCCATGCCCGGGAAAATGTTTCGCCACGGCAATAATACCATTGTCCTGAAGACCCTGCATGTATGCCAGAGCACAGTTGGCGACCAGCTTTGCCGATTCGCCGAACGAGCGCATTCCGATAATGGGATTCAGCGGCCGGGTATTGATATCGGCAACAGGCCCAAGACTGATATGAACGCCCAGACGTTTCATCTGCCCTGCCATTACGGCCGCTGTCTGTTTAATCAGGCCGGTGTCGCCTGAGGCCGCCATCATCATATTATAAGGGAAAGAAGTAACTTCTGAAAGACGCATGCCCACTCCCCATTCGGCATCCATGGCAACAAATAAAGGTGTCGCTGCCACTGACTGGTAAAGATTGGTCAGTCTTACCTGCCTTTTCGGATCACCGGAGAAAAAGATCACTCCCCCAAGGTTATACTTTTTGATCTGCTCTGCCAATTTGAATTGTGCGGCCAGATCTTCATCCGCGGCAGCGTAAGCCCATACCAGCTGTCCAATCCGCTGGTCCGGAGTAAGCGAATAATAAACCGAGTCGACCCAGGAATGTTCCGTAATTTTTCCCGGATCGAACTGAGCCGGGCTCATACCTGCAGAAACAGTCAAAATCAATAAGATGAAAAAAAGTCTTGTCATAGGAAAAAGTCGTAAGTAATTAGTCGTAAGTCGCAAGACAAAAATAACAGGCAGCCGATCATGCTTCTTTTATTTTGTTTCTTTCCGTAAAGATCAGAAGTCCGATGAACGTAATCAAGCCGTTGAGCAGCAGCAGTTCAAAACCGAATTCATAGCCGCCCAGCCACGCCTTCGAATTACTGCTTATGATATAGCTCAGCACAGGCGAAAGCAGGCAGATGTATGGTACAAAGCGATCTTTTACCTGTTTTTTCATCAATATGCCAAAAGCAAACAGCCCAAGCAGCGGTCCGTAAGTATAGCCGGCTACCCGGAATACTGCGGTAACCACGCTGTCGTTGTTAATTATCCTGAATAATACGATAACCAGGAACATCAATACGGTAAATGCAATGTGTACCTTCAGGCGTGTTGACTTGTTATTCGGGGCATCAGGCTTCAGGTTCAGCAGATCGATACAGAAAGAGGTGGTCAGCGCCGTCAGGGCTGAATCGGCGCTTGAATAGGCGGCAGCCAATATTCCTAACAGAAAAAGCGCCCCGGCAAGTGTCCCGAAGTGCCCGATGGCGAGCATCGGGAACAGGTCATCGCTTCGTTCGGGCAATGCGATGCCTTTTTGCTGCGCGAAGTAATACAACAGAATCCCGAGACATAAAAAGAAAAGATTGGCAATGATAAAAGCAAAGCTGAACCAAAACATGTTTTTTTGTGCATCCTGTCGTGTCTTACAGGTTAAATTCTTCTGCATCATGTTCTGATCCAAACCATTCAATACAATGACTATTCCCAGTCCTGCCGCGAATTGTTTAAAGAAATTTGTCCGCGATTGCCAATCCCAGTCAAATATCCGGCTGTAAGGATGGTCACTGACCACGGAGATCATTTCGCCAAAACCGATGTTCAGTTTACTGGATATCACCCAGATCGTGATACCAACCGACCCGATTATAAAAGCAGTCTGCAAAGAATCGGTCCAAACCACCGTTTTAATTCCGGCCCGAAAGGTATACGCCCAGATCAGCAGCAGGGTCAACATAACCGTCACCCAAAACGGGATACCCAACGCATTAAAAAAGGCGATTTGCAAAACTCCGGCAGCCAGATACAGGCGGAAAGAAGCACCTATTGTTTGCGATACCAGAAAAAAGAAGGCCCCGGTTCTATAGGACCTGATACCAAATCGCTGATCCAGATAAGTGTAGATGGAGACCAGGTTCAATTTGTAATACAGCGGGATCAGTACCATAGCGATGATCCAGTAGCCAATGAAATTGCCCAGTAAAAATTGCAGATAAGTCCATGCTGAATTTCCGACTTCGCCGGGAACAGAAATAAAGGTGACACCCGATATGGTAGAACCGATCATTCCAAAGGCTACCAGATACCAGGGCGACCGGCGGTTCCCGGTAAAAAATGTTTCATTGGTTGCGTTTCTTGAAGTAAAATGGGACACTCCCAGAAGCAAGGCGAAAAAAAAGAAGATAATGATGAAGATCAGCAAGGTACTCATAAAAAAATAGTTGAATGTTCAAACTTAAATGGTTATTGGGTTCAACGCGGTCTGAAATTGCAACTCGCAACCCGCAGCCGGCGAACGACAACGCTCAGCTAATAGCTTCAGGTTGCCACGCTATTTGCTCCGGCCCTCCTTGTTCCGGTTTCCATTCTCCGTCCTCCGGTTTCCGGTCTCCGGTCTCCGGTCTCCATATGGTACTCTACCTTCATATCCCAACTCCACTGGTCGAAATAAAGATTACCTCCTTCCCATTCCAATTCGCCCCGCTGAAAATCATAGGGCTCACTTCGTGGGAATTTTTTCGGAGGATAAAGCTCCCGCCCGTAATCATCATTTACAATGAGCCGGTACGAATCGATACCATGCATATAAAATTCACGAACGCGTTTGTCGTCACTGTCCTGCAACTTAAATGACTGGTCGACCGGCACCCAGCCGATTCCTTCATAATACACCTCACACCAGTCGTGCAGATTGACATGCCCCGGATGGAGCATCCATCCGCTTTGCCATTTTGCCGGAATACCCTGTGATCGGATCAGGCTCATGAATAACAGCGTCTGCATCCCGCAATCGCCATGACCATTTTCAATCACATAACCGGGTATGTGCTTCATGGTACAGTATTCCAGCGCGCCGGCCCAGGGGATAGTATCGCTGATCCACCGGTAAATCCTTTCTGTTTTCCGTAACGGATTGGTCTCATCACCCGCAATCCTTTCGGCAAGTTCCCGGATCTGCCGGGTAAACACGATCTGGGGAGGACGCTCGGCCGTATATTCACGATATTGTTCACTCTCTGTCACGTAAGGTTTGATCTTTGCCGGGCTCAGATCAAAATACTGCGCAGCCGTTTCAACAACGAACCGGATCTGAAACACAGTAGGCTCGTTGTTCACCGCCCGCTTTTGCAAAAATATTGTTCGCTGTAGTGCGGCTCCAGGCGCCAGTATTGAAGAGTCAGGGATTGTCTCCAAGAGCGTAAACTTTTTCTGCCGCGGATTTCCTTCACGGGGCACAGGCATCCAACAACTGATCAATTTGCCTTCAGGGACAACATTTGGTTTAACCTTTACTGTATACGTCAGGGTCATTGAAACCGGCAGAACCGGATGGAATAACTCATCGCTTGCCTGAATGATATCGGCAGTGTGCTTTAACCGAAACAGACCGATAGAATCGATCTGAATACCATCTGTCTGCAGCTTACGGAGGTTTGCTTTGGAATCGAGCCGGAACAGATTGGGCACCGCATTCGAGAAATACCGTCTTTGTCCGTCGATGATCCTCATCTCCAGTTTTCCGGAATTTTCCCATTGCCTCATCAGTGAATCATCCGATAAACCATACCGGCTCAACTCACTTTTAACCTGCTTCTCGTCTTTTGAAAAATCAAGCAGGATCCGGCGCATCATATCCTGTAATGAATCCAGCTTCGCCACTCCCTGAGCATCATTTTCGCTCACCTGCCTAAGAGAATCGATCAATTGTCCAGCTTGATAAAACTGTCCCTCTTCAACCTTATTTTCAACAGACTGCAGTGATCCTTTTTGATTGACTTGCCGGCAACCAATCAGTGCAAAGAAGCTTCCTAAAATAACCGATTTTAGTAATATGTATGACATGCTACAAATGATTAAGTGAGGATAATGAATCAGGATGATAGCCCTTTTTTTTCATAAATGTAATAAGTTCTCCGAGCCGGTCATAAAATTTGTCTGTCCGTTTTGAATGGGTCCCCAAATGAATCAAAATAATACATCCATTCAATCCGTGCCGATCATTTTTTTCAAAGTCGTATAAACATTGCATAATTTCATCAGACGACAGGTAGTTAGGCATATCAGGGGTTGTATAATCGGCATTTGTACGAATCCCGGGAGTAAAATTAACTATGGTCAGCCCCATTTGGGCAGCCCAGTCTACCGTAGCTCTATTGTACCACTCATAAGGAGGAAGAAAGAAGTATGCCGAGCGGATGTCAATACCATGATCACTCATTTTCCGGTAGTTTTCCTTCAAATCCGATTCAAACCCGCTTCTGTCCACGAGAAGAGAATCTCTTTTTGTCCAGTCAGCGTACAACAAGTGCTGATCTGAATGTGCGCCCATGTAGTGACCATTTTTAATGAGCTGATTGATGAGCGATTCATTCTCTTTGTCTGCATAAAACTCTCCGGTAAGAAAAAATGAAGCTTTTACGTGATACTTTTTCAACGTATTGACAATTTTCTCCGCCCCTTCTTTCAGATCATGAGCCGAAAAAATCAGATAAACTTTTCTGCTTGTGGTATCCATCCGTACAACAGCTCCCTGGCTGTCCCGAATGTCACTCATGTTAATACCTGGGAAACAACCTGGCTGGTTAATCCGAATCGCATCCCACTCAAATGAGTAAACCGGGAAAAGAATAACGAGCAAAATAAGTAATCGTCTGATCATAACAGACAGGATTTGGTTAAAAAACAGCATAGACGTCAGCCCAAAGTTAAATGATTAAAATAACAAAAACAAAAATTGGTAATACATCTTATAAGTTGATGGGTTTCTGAAATAAATTTCTTTATCTTTGCTCTATGAAGGTAAAATTAATTGCAGACAGTGGCTCAACCAAGGCCGATTGGAGACTGATCGGCGGACCGGCAGAAATGAAGTCCTTTCGGACCAGGGGAATGAATCCCTATTTTCGCTCCTGCGACGATATCACGCAGGAATTGACGGAAAAACTTCTTCCTCACCTCATTCAGGAGGTGAATGAAATCTTTTTCTATGGGGCCGGAATTGTGAATCAGGTCAATGTCGTGAAGGAAGCTCTTTCGCATCTGTTTCCCGCCGCGAAAGTTGAAACTCATTCTGACGTGCTTGGAGCTTCGCGTGCCTTGTTTGGCCGCGGCACCGGTATTGCCTGCACATTGGGCACCGGATCGAATGCCTGTTTCTACGATGGGATTAATTTAGCTGAAAAAGTTCCTCCGCTTGGGTTCATCCTGGGTGATGAATGCAGCGGATCAGCACTCGGGAAAAAGCTTCTGGGAGATTACTTTAAAAGGATGATGCCTTCAGATTTGCGGATTTTGTTTGAGCAGGAGTATTCACCGGCTTTGTCCGACGTACTCGACCAGGTATACCGGATAGAACGCCCCAACAAATACCTTGCTTCGTTTGCACCCTTTCTTTCCGCGCACATTCAGGAGTCTTATTGCCGCGAGATGGTGGAAATGAGTTTTAAAGAATTTTTTGAACGCAATGTGCTTACTCTTCCTGTTGATTCCGCTCATCCTATTGGATTTGTAGGGTCGGTGGCGTATTTTTTCAGGGAAATCGTAATCAGGCAAACGGAGGAATTTGGCTTCAGAAAACCCGTTATTTTAAAAGAACCGGTTACCGGTCTGGTAGCCTATCATAAAAATTAATCAACGCAACATCATATGATCCTGACAAATATTACGGAATCGGAATCGCTGTACAACAATCTGGAGGAAATGACAGTCAGGCAATTGCTTGAAAACATTCATGAAGAAGATAAAAAGGTGCTGCCTGCCGTTCATCAGGCAATCCCCAAAATAGAAGAACTTGTTAGCCGGATCCTCGAGCGGATGAAAAAAGGTGGACGGTTGTTCTATATCGGCGCCGGAACCAGCGGGAGGCTTGGAATTCTGGATGCCTCTGAGATTCCTCCCACATACGGAGTGGGTTATGATCTGGTGATCGGCCTTATTGCCGGAGGCGACCGGGCAATCCGCAAGGCCGTTGAGGCAGCTGAAGATAATGAAGAGCTGGGATGGCTTGAATTACAAAAGTACCAGGTCACGAGGCTGGATACTGTGATCGGGATCGCAGCGTCAGGCCGTACCCCTTATGTAATCGGAACTGTCAGGCGCGCCCGGGAACATGGCATGCTTACCGGCTGCATTTCCAATAATCCGAATACGGAACTGACGCATAGCGTGGATGTTGCTATTGAAGCCGTTGTAGGACCTGAATTTGTTTCGGGAAGCACGCGGATGAAAGCCGGCACTTCCCAAAAGCTGATTCTGAATATGATCACGACTTCTTTAATGATCAAGCTGGGCCGGGTGAAGGGAAATAAAATGGTCAACATGCAGCTTACCAACCAGAAGCTGATCATGCGGGGAACAAGAATGATCATGGACGAACTGGGCTATGATGAGGCGAAGGCCCATCGTCTGCTCCTGCTTCACGGTTCAGTAAATAAAGTGCTCGACGACGCCCGCAACGAAAAAAGCTGACGGGGTTTGAGCAAAATCCCGTCAGGTATTTCTCAAAAACTTATTATATACCTGCATATTCCGGTCCAGATGTGCCTGCATTTTATCATAGGCGCGTTCGGCATCCTTTTCTCGGATAGCGTTTACGATTTCCTTATGATATCCAAGGGTAATTTCCTTTTCTCCCTCAATATTTGCATAGATATAGTTCCGCATACGGGGAAGCAGATTATGAACCGGCTCCATAGTGACAATCACAAACGGGTTCCCGGTTGCGCGGGCTACACCAAGATGAAAACGATTATCGATATCAGACTCTAACTGAGTATTATCGGGATCACATTTTGAAAATTCGATCATATTCGCATCCAGTCCCGCGAGATCCTCATCTGTCCTGTTTTGTGCAGCCATTTTCGCGATTTCCGGTTCAAAAGCCAGGCGCAGCTCAATGATCTGGCTGATCAGATTCACGTCAAATTTCAAATCGTAATATAAATTCAGCGAGTCAATGGCATCTTTCATATTGATCTTGGTGACCACCATGCCACTGCCCTTTTTGATCTGGATGAGTCCTCTCGCGCTGAGGCGTCGCAGGGCTTCGCGAAGGGCCGTACGGCTTACCGCAAACATTTCGCACAATTCCCTTTCGGAAGGCAGCTTGGAGCCGATAGGCAGCTTTTTTTCCCGAATAGCACGCTCGATATTCCTTTCGATCTTTTGACTCAGCGTTTGAGTGGTACCAATTTTCTTAAAAATTTCATTCATCGAGTTTTCCATAATACACGTCAATAACAGAGTCAGGTAAAGATACCATAATTTTTGTGTCGCTGTATTCCAGGGAAAATACAACCATTTCCATGAAAGCAGCCCGGTAAAGATCTGTTCTCACTTCGTGCAAACGGTTTCCGTCCGGCGTAACCCGAACTTGTTTCTCCTCCGCACTCTCTTAACCGCCACTTTCGAGGAAATGGAGAAACGCACTAAATGGCTGTACTGATCAAGAATGTAACAGCAAAAGAGACAATTGCATATAATTCCGGATACACCGCCAGAATCATGGTCTTACCGAACACATCATAACCTGAACTGATCCCGACGATACCATTGGCCACGATATTCCCTTGCTGAATGGCCGAGTAGAGACATACAAAGCCTGTGGCAAGACCGGCAGCCATGAAAGCCGCTCCGTGAAACATGGTGACAGCTTCCAGTCCGGCCAGTTTCTGGTTCATCACAAAAAATCCGGCAAAGCCATACAACCCCTGTGTTCCGGGCAGAGCGCTTAATAACATGTAGCTGCCAAACGCATCTTCACGTTTCTTCAGAGCGCCGATTGTTGCATTAGCACCTTTAGTAACCCCAATAGAACTCCCAATCCCTGAAAGCAATACCATCAGAGCCAATCCGGTATAAACGAGTACGTAAGCCAAATCCATAATTTTAGTATTTAAATTGATAAATGTTTTCTTTGTCTGGCAAAAGGCCGGTACGATTTACCGCCGCCTTTAAATCCCGCATTCTTATAAAATTCGACAAAAGTCAACCTCATGGGATGAACAAACGATCCCAAAGAAGAAATGACCAGGTTAGCCGCATGCCCGATCACGATGACCAGGAAAAAGATTACCGGACCAATATAAGGCGCCTTTCCAAAAGCTACGGCCATCTGATTGACGACCAACCCCAGAATGGAACTTGCAACACCTAATGCAAATAAACGGATATAGGAAAGCAAATCTCCGAAAATACCAGTCACATTGCCATAAACCTCCCATATTCCGCCGCCAAACCGCTGAAGGACAGAACCGGTCCCTGAAAAGAACAGGATGCATATCAGCGAAGCTGAATACAACGCAATTCTTACGATCTTCAGAGCCGGTGCGAGTTCCGCATCAGCAAGGAAATACTCGAAGAGCCCGGCAGTGAAAAACAGAAGTAACCAGCCAAATGAACCGAGAGCAACAGATGGAGTACTTTGCCGCAATTGATTGAACAAGCGAATAATGATACCAAAAACAATCTGAATACCCCCAATAATCAATGAAAGGTTGAAAATGGTCGATGTATCAAGAAATAATCCTTTCACTCGGTCAAATGCAGGGATTTCAGCCAGCATCATCCCAAAGAAAGTCCCGAAAATCATCCCCATGATCATGGTAGAAACGCCGAAAAACTGCCCCAGAGTCAGGTAACTTCGCATTTCTTTGATGGCAAACCGCTTACCGATCGTACATCCCAGGAAAATGATCACCCCATAACCGGCATCACCCAGACAAAACCCGAAAA
>JBDKTZ010000597.1:0-16164 GCA_039679975.1 Prolixibacteraceae bacterium | reverse complement strand
ATGCCTTTCCCTGAAACATCGCCGATAACAAAACCCAGACGGTTGGAATCGATCAGGAAGAAATCGAAGAAATCGCCTCCGACTTCTTTCGCGGCGACCATCGAGCCGTACACATCAAAGCTGGTCAAACCGGGGAACGCGGGAAAGACTTTTGGGATGATCGATTGCTGTATTTCTCTGGCTGTATTAAGATCCTGTCGAATGGAGACGAGCTGATCATGTTCTGCCATGGAACGTCTGATCAGGTTAATCTCGTCCAGTGTCTTGTTGATCGTAATTTCAAGATCGTCAAAATTAACGGGCTTGGTGACAAAATCAAATGCTCCTCTGTTCATCGCGGTTCGGATATTGTCCATATCGCCATACGCCGAAACAATTACTGTCTTTAATCCCGGATTCTGAAGTTCTTTTAGCTTTGTGAGCAACGTCAACCCATCCATCTCAGGCATATTAATGTCGGAGAGGACAATTCCGATTTCAGGAAATTCGATGATTCTTGAAAGTGCTTCCAATCCGTTTAAGGCAAAAACGAAATTATAAACCCCTTCGCGGATCTGACGGCGAAATTTTTGTCTTATCAGAGGCTCCAGGTCAATTTCATCGTCAACGACCAGTATCTTGACATTATTTTGAAAATTCATGTCGGTATTTAGTTTAAGCGTTGGATCTAAATATAGTCAAAAAACAGATGCTTCGCGCAACAGCATTTGATAATTACACCGCATTTTCGGCAGTCGTAAAGGTAAATAAACCGGACAATCTGCCAAATAACAGCGTTATGAACATACTTTTGATAATTTAATGCTCAAAGATATTTTAAAAATTGAAATTTTTTTTCGTCGGAATTGGAATTAGTGCTAATTTTCCGGTAATTTCTTCAACTATCTAAATCTATCATATGGCAGCTTCAGTTTTTCATGCTAATCCTTTTCCTGGAATCAGGAGTTATGAAATAGATGAAAGCCATTTGTTTTTTGGAAGAGAGTCGCAGGTAAAAGAGCTCATCGTAAAACTGAAAGTCACCCGTTTTTTGGCGATCGTTGGTTCATCCGGTTGCGGAAAGTCTTCGCTCATTAAGGCTGGATTGATCCCTGAACTCATGAAATTCAGGCCCGGTGATTCCCAGGATTGGGAACTTTCGGTTTTCAGACCGGGTGACGATCCCATTGGAAATTTGGTAAAAGCAATCGTTCACGGGACAGCCCGTCAGGAAGAGATCGCATCGGAACTGCGGGCTGGAAGGCTTGAATTGGCGGAAGTGATCCGGGATTCGTGGCTACAGGGAAAAGCTAAACTGATTGTTATTGATCAGTTTGAGGAGCTGTTTCGCTTCACAAAAACAAGAACTGCAACGCGCAACACGGGTGAGGCCAGGATATTCATCGATCTGATCCTGAAAGCTGCTGTACAGCCTGAAATCCCCGTTTTTATTGTTTTGTCCATGCGGACCGATTTTTTGGATGACTGTACAGAGTTCAGGGGACTAAGCGAAATGATCAACAAGGGATATTACCTGGTTCCGAGGATGAACAATGACGAGAGGAAGGAGGCTGTTACAGGTCCCGTCAGGTCCAGCGGTCATCAGATCACGGATGAGCTTGTCGAACGATTGCTGGATGATGTAGGTGATAATCCCGACCAGTTGCCCATTTTACAGCATGCGCTGATGCGGACATGGGATTATTGGAAAATAAATAAAACAGGTGATCAGCCTATCGATATCAGCCATTATGAGGCGATTGGCACGATGAAGGAAGCTTTATCGGTTCATCTGGAAGAAATCTATGCAGAGTTAAAGGATAACCGCAGTAAGTCTGACGCCGAGCGGCTGTTTAAAGCGCTTACCGATATTACAAAGGAAAGCAGGGGAACAAGACGCCCCACTTCGCTGGATGAAATTTGTACGCTTGTTAATTCGAGCGAGGAAAATATCATTGAAGTCATTGACCATTTCAGGAAGCCGGGATGTGCGTTTCTGATGCCGGCGGCGCACGTTCCGTTAAACGGCAATTCAACGATCGACATTTCGCACGAAAGTATCATGCGTGTATGGAGCAGGCTGAAGAAATGGGTTGAAGAGGAAGCCGAGTCTGCCCAGTTATATATGCGTTTATCCAAATCAGCCGAATTATACCAGGATGGAAAGGGCGGTTTATGGGTCAATCCCGAACTTCAGATGGCACTACAGTGGAAAGAACAGACAAAACCGAATGCCACCTGGGCAACCCGTTACGACCCGGCATTTGAACGCGCCATTGCCTTTCTGGAATATAGCAAAAAACAACATCAGCTCGAAATAACAAAGAAAGAATATCAACAGAAGCGAAATCTGAAGCGGGCCCGCAATTCAGCTATTTTCCTTGGATTTGCTTCTGTCGTATCCATTTTGTTCCTGATCATATCCCTGAATCTCAGGTTCAGGGCCGAAGCAAGCAGCAAAGAAGCAAAGGAAAAGGAAAAGCTTGCTGTCATTGAGAGTAAGAAAGCAGAAGAACAACGGAAGGAAGCAATCCTGCAAAAAAGGATCTCGGAACAGCAGCAACAGATTGCCCGGCAACAGGAGATGATTTCCGAACAGCAACGACAGTATGCGGTTGAACAGCAGGGGATCGCGCAGGAACAAAGGGGCGAGGCTATCGAACAAAGAAAACAAGCTGATATTTCGAAACAGGAAGCATTGGTTTCGAGGGATGAAGCGCAATTGCAGCGCAAAGAGGCACTCTCGCAAAAACAGATTGCCGACCAGGAACGATTTAAAGCAGAAGAATCTGAAAAACTTGCCCGTAAACTTCGGTTGCTGGCCATCTCCAAATCATTGGCTATACAGGCATTACAACTTAGTTCAACAGTCAAGGACGATTTTCCGGCATTGCTGGCAGTTACGGCTTTCCAGATGAACCGCGACAATGGAGGAAATCTGAATGACCCGACGATATACAGCGCTTTGTCAACTGTTTCGGCTGATCCTCTCAAATTAAGGGGGCATCGTGACGCTGTCCGCTCGGCTGTGCTGACGCGTGACGGGAAGACGCTGTTTTCATGCGGCGACGATAACAGGATCCTTCAATGGAACATGGTTAACCTCGTTCAATCGCCGGTCACGGTGCCTGTTCCAAAAGAAACAAGCGATGCGCTGAGATCGCTTGTTTTGACGGCGAACGACGAATGGCTGATAGCCGGTGCAAAAAACGGAAAGATCCTGATCTGGAAGCTCGACGCGCTCCGGGAGGCGCCCCGGGTTTTGGAGGGCCATTCTTCTATCGTCAACAAATTGGTGTCGGACCCCCGGCAAAACAAATTCTATTCATGCGGATCGGACGGGCGCCTGCTGGCATGGACCTATTCCGGTGGCATTTTCGAAAAGAACCTCCTCGATTCAATTACGTCAACTATCAGGTGCGCGGCTTTAAATCCAACGGGAACGGACATTGTGTACGGCACGGAAGCAGGCGAGGTCAAATCATTGCAATGGCAGAATCAACATGCAACGCCCGTGATCATTGCGAAGCCCGGTAGTCCGGTTTTGTCAGTTGCGTTTAATCAGACAGGTCAGGTATTGGCTATCGGTACGCAGAACGGGTCGATTCAGCTATACAGGGGTGGATTAACCGGTGCGCCGCTACAAACCTTCCTGGGACGACATGCATCGGGTATTACGGGACTGGCGTTTAGTCCGGACGATCAGGTATTGGCATCGTCAGGTTTCGACCGGTCGGTCAAGCTGTCCGGATATCCGTTAACTGAAGAGCGGCCTGTTACCATCGACAGCCACGAGCTTTGGGCATACGGGGTGCTTTTTACACCTGAAAATAAACATCTGGTTTCATTCAGCGCCGATAAAACGCTAATGGTGGTGTCGACCCAGAATGCCGATATGGCGCAGAAATTAAAAATAACGCTGAAGCGAAATCTGACAAAGGACGAATGGAATAAAATGGTGGGAGAGGATATTCCCTATCAAAAAACCATCGGGAACCTGCAATGAAATGGTAAATTAACTAAAACGGACTTATGCAAAAAATAGATAGATCTATTGTGTTTTTTCTGGTGCTGATCGTCTCATTGGCAAATCTTAAGGCATATAGTCAGGAATGTAACGACGTCACGCTGGGTGAAGCGCGGAATTTATATGAACTGGGAAAATTTCCTGAAGTGGTCAGCAAACTGAAGTATTGTCTGGAGAACGGGTTCAATCAGAAACAGAAAGTGGAAGCCCATCGTCTGCTTGCATGTTCTTATCTGGCCGTCGACTCGGTCGCAGCTGCCTTTCAGCAGACCACGCGTATCCTTCAAATCAATCCTTCGTACGAAACGAACCTGTTCGATCCGCCGTCGTTCATCGAATTGGTCAACAGGCTTAAAGGAACCGGCGGGGCGCTGATGGTGACTTCAGTTTCAAAAAGAGCTGAAAACATAGATGAAGTACCTGCAACTATGACGGCAATTACACGGCAACAAATCAAGGAGCGTGGTTATCAGGACCTGGTCGAACTGCTGAAAGATGTTCCGGGTTTTGATCTTTCCATGTTCTACGGTTCGGAATATGCCAATATTTATCAGCGTGGATTCCGCCAGAACAACACGGAAAAGACCCTTTTGCTGATCGACGGGATTGAAGAAAATGATCTTTGGACCAACTGGGCATATATTGACCGCCAGTACCCGCTTTCGAATGTTGAACAGGTAGAAATAATTTACGGTCCCGCTTCGACGATGTACGGTCCCAATGCATTTGCAGGCGTCATTAACGTGATTACACGCAATTCGCGAAATGCAGTTAAGCCTCAGAATACTATTGGCGTTGATGCCAATGCCGGATACGGCACTTATAATACGAGGTTTGCCGATCTGAGCATTTCGGGAGTCAGGCGCAGCATTTCCTTTACCCTGACAGGGCGGCTATACTATTCGGACGAGATGGATCTTTCAAGTCAGAGCTTTTTCGATTATGATCCGGCCGTGTATGATGGCGTCAACTATAATGCTTTACTGGGGACCGCCAACGGCGCCACGCAGTACCTGACCAGCAACAATCTTCCCCTGGCTCATGCGTTTTATAAGCTTTCGGACGATGGTAATCAACTTAGTCTCACGGAGACAGGCATGGAAAAAGCACGAAATCTGGATAAGTCTGCATATGATCAGGTAGTGAACGGAAACAAGATCGGATTTACCAATCGTTCAAAAGAAGGTCTCCTGAACGGGAAAATGACGATCGGTAATTTTACTTTTGGTTTTCAAACCTGGAAATACAGCAGGGGATCGACCACACAATACACAGACACTTATGTAGCCGGCTCTGAAAACGGATTTGCCTGGGTTCCGCAATTATCTTATTTCTTCACCAAATATGAGAATCAGGTCAGTGAGAAATTGTTTATTTCAAACCTGACGACTTACAGGATACATGCCCTGACGCAAGACTCCAGATTTGTATCGCTTTCCAATTATGCAAGAGGTAATTTAAAGCTCAAAAATCTTGTCAATGAGACGCCTGCATCATGGAGTACGTTGTATGCCTATGAAATGTCAAAACAATTAAGAACTGAGTTTAAAGCGATTTACAGCCCTTCGGCCCGTTTCGACCTGGTTTCGGGTATCGAATTGAGAAACAGTACTTTGCAGGGAGGCTATTTGTACAGCAACACGCCTACTCCCCAGGATTCGGCTGTTCTTTCTCCCTCTCCGGCAGGTGGAAACTCATTTAATACCTGGGATTTGGGAGTATACAGCCAGGGCACTTACAAAGTATTCGACGATTTGAAGTTAACCTTTGGGTTGCGCTACGACTACAACAGGGTCCGCACCAACAATGGTTTCGGCGGAGAGATCAGCCCACGTCTGGCTGCGGTTTATACACCGGGTAAGTTTACATTTAAAGCAATTTACTCGCGAGGGATCATGAATGTGTCGAACTGGACAAAATACTCCACTGCAGGCAACCGGATTTCGAATCCTGACCTGAACACGGAAAATATCCGGAATATTGAGCTGAACGGCGGGATCCGTTTAAATAAGAACTTCAATGCCGATATCAATTTTTACAGGGAATATATTGATGATGTGGTCGGAACGGTTCCTGTTCCGGGCGATGCAACGAAAACTCATAACGACAATATTGGTAAGTTCGAAATTTCGGGGATTCAGGCGAATGTAATTTACCAGCGTGGATCATTTTCAAGCTGGTTTAATTATACCTTCTGCGATCCGCGCCAAACCTATGCCGAAACGGGCGTGGTCGACAATCGCGTAGGCGATATCGCACAGCATCAGTTTAATATCGGGATCAATAAGCTTTTCTTTAAAAAACTGAATGTGAATTTACGGACAAACTTCACCGGCAAGAGAGAGGTTGGCCCCGGAACCACCGTACCGCTTAATACTGCTTCTTTCCCTTCTGTGGCCATTTTTAACGGCGCCATCAGTTATTCCAACCCTGAAATACTGAAGGGAGTCGAGTTCCAGCTGGTCTGTAATAACCTGCTGGACAAGGAGTATTATCATCCGGGCACGAAAGCGGCAGACGGAATAAACAGCCCGACTGAAATCCTTCAAAGAGACAGGCATTTCGTGGCGCTGGTGAGGTATAATTTTTAAGAGAGGAAGAAAGATAGATAAGAAGAGAAGATAGAAGAAGATAAAGAGAGAAAGAATCGGAAGGTGAGATTTAAAATAGAAAGATGTACAGAAAAGTAGTGAACGAGGAGGCTATGTGGGGAGCGCTTTATGTTCCCGTCAATCTCAAACGGGGAAGCGACAGCGGATTGCGGACAGTCATTTTTGGAAGTACCAACGGTGGTGCCCTTGTCATCGGCTCGTTGGCCCGCCTGGAACAAAAAGATCCGGGGTTACTCAATCTTGTTGGAGTAGCCACTGACGATCCCTGTGATCCTAATACCCGTATTTCGGTAAAGAAGCGGATCTGGAGGTATTATTCGACCGATGAAATGAAGGCGATGCGCGACAAGGTGATTGATGAGACTACAGCCTGGGGCATACCTTGCTATACAGGAAGTGTAAAAACGGAGTATTTCAGGGAAATTTTAAAGCAATGGGATCCCGAAGTTATTATCATGTGTTGTTTTGGTCAGAAGGTAGACCCTTTTATATTTAATTATCCGGTTTACGGCATGTACAATTTCCATCCTTCCGATCTGGCCTCGAATATTGGCGAAGGAGCGCAGCCTTTTAGCGATACGATGAATAACGGGCATACCACTTCTGTAATGACGGTGCATCTGGTCAATGAATGGATTGACCGCGGCCCAATCGTCGGATGGTCGCCAATGATCAATATTGTTAAGGCCGACGGGACGTTTCCCCGGAGTATTCTGAGCCTGCAGGAAAAAATCCCTTCGATATGCGGATGGCTTGGTATTGAACTGATAAAACAAATTCTGAAAAATAAACGGACAGGGAGTGAAGAAGCAGTCGGGTTCGTTGATTTCGATGCACTGACCCCCGAGTCAATCAAGCAGAGACTTTTGGAACCGGCCAATGATGATCTCAATGACAGGTATACCCTGCCTTTACATGATTCAATTTCATAATACAGATGGTAAAATGGCAGTAAAAAAATGGTTTGTGAAAGCATTTAACATCAGGCCCGACGAATTGGGACCTGTACTTTACCTGATGGTGTTCTCATTCTTCGTCGGGTTATCCATGACTTTCTACTTTGCCGCGTCAAATGCCATTTTCCTGAAACATTTCGAATCATGGATGATCTCTGTCTCTTATATGGCTTCGGGAGTGATCGTCTGGGCTGCCTGGTGGCTGCTTTCGAGACTTGACAGGCGATTGACCCTGGGATGGCAGCTGATCGTAAAATTTCTCTTCGTTTTTACAACAGTAACGGCCATCAGTATCGGGGTGTGGCTGTATGATCGGCCCTGGCTGGCTTTTATCATGTTTACCTGGGTCAGGATACTGGTTTATATTACGGTAGTAACCTTTTGGGGGCTTGCCGGCAAATTGTTTAACCTCAGACAGGGTAAGCGGATCTTTGCTCTTTTAGGTATTGGTGAAGTGATTTCAATTATTATTGGTTATTTCTCCGTCCCGTTGTTGCTGAAATTCCTGAAAGCGCCGGATCTGCTTTTCCTGTCGTCCGGATCTCTTTTGATTTGCCTGCTTATTGTTTTTGTTATTTTACGGGTCTTTAACACAGAGCTGACTGGGAACAAACTCTCTTCTTCAACTGCGGATACCGGGACCAAAACGGACCTGAACTACTGGAGGCTTATCAGGAAGCCCTACTTCCTGTTGATCTCCCTCATGGCGTTATTGCCGATATTCGGGTACCTGTTTGTCGATTTTCTGTTTCTTGCGCAGACAAAAGCAGAATTTGCCAATGATACCGAGACTATCGCCGGATTCTTTGGTATTTTCCTGGGATTCGTGGCAGTAATCGAGCTGATTTTTAAATTGATCTCAGGCAGGTTCCTTAACAAATACGGATTGAAGCCCAGTCTGGTATCGCTTCCTGTCATCCTATTTACGGGCATGCTCATGGCAGCCTTTTCAGGCACCCTGTACGGGACCGTGGGACTGTTCTTTGCGTTTATTGCCATGGTCAGGCTCTTTGAACGGTCGGTCAGGTCGGCTGTCTATGAACCTGCTTTCCAGTTGTTGTATCAGCCTGTTCCGTCAGATCAGCGCCTCATCTTTCAGAATCAGATCGAAGGTATTCCAAAAGCATCGGGTACCGTGATTACGGGTGCGGTTATTTTATTGTTTTCAGCGATTCATACATTTAATCTGATCCATTACAGCTGGATCTTTCTCGTTGTATTGGCTTTGTGGATATGGGCCGCATTCAGGATGTATGATCAGTACAGGAACATGCTCAAAACCAAATTAAATGAACTGGAAGGCGAAAATCGTCAGTCCGATCCTGTAACGGAACTTGTTATGCAGAGCCTGGTGCATACGGGAACCGAACAGTTTGATAAAGTGTTCAGCATGATAGAAATTATTTACCCGTTGCAGACCGAAAAGGCCATACCTGGTGCAATCGTAAAATCGACTGTTTCTAACCAGCTGAAAATCATTCAAAAGATAAGAGAGTGTCATGTAATATCGGTACTGCCCTTTTTGAAAAGCTATTCCGAAACGCGTCAGCCCGACGAACTGTCTGCTCTTCTCAGTCAAACGATTGGCGAGCTTGAGGACCAGGACAGGCATACCTTCGAAAATATAATGAAATTATGCCGTTCCGCGAGTATTGACGATCGCCGCTATGCTGCCTGTATGCTTGGATCATCGGGCAAATACAATACTTACAAGTTATTGATAGGCCTGATGTACGATCCGGATCCCTCGGTTAGGCGGGCCGCGATCCGGTCGGGAAGTAAAGCAAAAAGGATCGAATTCTGGCCGTCCATGATCGAAAATCTTGCTGACCGCCGTTTTGCGGTCTCTGCCCGGATTGGTTTGCAACAAATTGGCGAGCCGGTTTTGACAGAGCTTGATCGTGTTTTTGAAAAATCGGGAGGAGGACTTTACGCCAGGATGCAGATTATTTCCGTCTTCGAGTCAGTAGGAGGGCCGAAGGCAATCAAATTTTTGAGGTCGAAATTGTCTCATCACGATAAAGAAGTGAGAATGTTGGTTATCAATGCACTGAACCGGGTTGGTTATCGTGCTTCGGTACATGAGAGCGTGGGAATTAAGGGCATGATTGAAGAGGTGATCGGGAATATTATGTGGATACAGGCCTCACTTCTCGATATCGGCAAAGCTCAACATGTAAATGCCCTGCAGATTGCTTTACTTGATCAGCTGGAGGAAGATAAGCAGACTGTTTTTCTGTTGCTCTCATTGCTTTATGACTCGAAAACAATGCGCCATATCATGGAGCATATTGAAAGTAAAGACACGAATGCAAAGATCTATGCTTTCGAAATTGGCGATATGCTCATATCCGGGGAGCTAAAGCAGATTATATTCCCGCTGTTTGAAGATATTACAATGTCGGAGAGACTTCAGCGTCTTGAGAATAAATTCCTTCAGGAGAAACTTGACCCACTTGATCGCATGATTGATATTCTGAACAGGGATATCTTAAAAACAAAAATCTGGGTAAAGGCCAGGGTCATCGAACTTCTGGGAGAATTACAGACAAATCGTACCGACGAAATTAAAGCCATCCTGGCAGCAAATCTTTCACATTCTCATGAATTGATTGCTGAATTAGCCGCCAGGACGCTGGCTAAAATGGATAAGCCTTTCTTTTTTCAGGTAATGAGCAGGCTCATGAAAAACGGTAATCCTTTACTGCTTAAGGTTGCCGACCATTTCCGTTCAGACAGCGGTGAGCAGGTTTTTCTTTTGTATGAAAAGGTTCAGGCCATTAAAAATATGGATCGTTTCTTTGACATCCCCGAAAATGTCCTTGTTGAATTGCTGTCCAGATATCAGGATATCGTAGTGGAAAAGGAAGGCAGAAACAGGAATACTGATCGTGCGGACGATAAACATTCTATTTCGGATCATGACATTTCTGTGAGGCTGAACGAAGAGATTATTTGTGAGTTAGCCGATTCTTCAGTCTCTTTTGCTAAGAGATATTTAACATCTATCAGTACTAAACCTCAAAATGAAGGAATATGAACAAAATAGTCATTGCCTTCCTGTTATTTCTTCTGCCATCGTTTTTAGCCGGGCAGGTTGTGCATGATCAGGGATTCCCTTTTTTAAGAAATTTCTCACCTGCAGAATACAAGGGGCATACGCAGAACTTTGCGGTAGCGAGCGATCGTCACGGACTGACTTATTTTGGGAACTTTGCCGGTGTTTTGCAGTTTGACGGACAGGGATGGAGGTTAATACCTACGGAAAAGACGACCAAGGTATCGGCATTAGCGACAGATTCGGCTGGAACTGTTTTTGTCGGAGGGTTTGATGAAATTGGTTTTCTTGTTCCTGATGAACAGGGAGAATTGCATTTTTCAAGTTTGCTTCAGGATCAGGCCGGAGCTTATCCTGCATTCGGTGAAGTAAGCAATATTTTTGATACAGGCAACGGTGTAATTTTTATTGCCCGGAATCATGTCGTAACCCTGAAAGGCAAAGCGGTTACAGTGTGGAATGCTCCTTCCGAAATTTCCGGTTCATGGTCGGTAAATGGAACCATTTATTTTCAAATGAAAGGACGCGGGCTGGTGTCTTTCAAAAACGGACAGTTAACCCCTGCCGAAAACGCAAATACACTTTCGGAAGCTGTCACGATCAAAGCCATACTTCCTTATTCGGGGAACAGCATCCTGATTGCAACCGGTTCGCAAGGGTTGTATATCCTTGAAAATGGACGGGTAAGTGAATTTGGTACTGCCGTGAGTGGTTTTTTGAAGGAGCACCTGGTGACGTGCGGGGTGAGGCTGTCGGACGGTTCGCTGGCATTCGGCACTTCGCGCCAGGGGATCGTCGTCATAAATACCCGGGGGGAAGTGTTGCAATGGATCGATGATAAAGCATTGCTGCAGGATAATTTTGTGCAGGCGCTGTATGCGCCAAACAACAACACGCTGTGGGCGGCGCTGAATAATGGAATATCTCTCATCGAAACGCCTTCGCAACTGAGCTTTTTTGACAAAGAGTCGGGTCTGGAAGGGGAGGTAAACCGTGTCCTCAGGGTGAATCAAACCTTATACGCGGCCTCCTATCAGGGTTTGTTTTATTTTGATTTACAGGAATACAAGTTTAAGCCCGTTGAAGGGATTATTTCTTCCTGCTGGGATATTACCCCCTTCAATAATTCGTTACTGGCAGCTACGTCGCACGGTGTGTTTATGGTCAGCGGACAAAGAGCAAGCCTGATCGCCGGAGGTTTCGCCCTGTCGCTTGCCCGGTCTGCCGATCCATCCATGGTCTATATTGGAGAAATGAGAGGCTTTTATTCGCTGAAAAAGCAGGGGAATCAATGGAGCAAACAGAATATTGAAGGGACGAACGAAGAAATTCATGAGCTGATGATTGATCGGCGCGGGAATATTTGGGGAATGACCCTTACAAGGGGTATTTTCAGGTATGTGCCGGGAAGCGGTGAACCCCGGTATTTTTCTGTTCAGGACGGGTTGCCGGCGAATACGGGAAATGCGGTTTACCCGGTGGAAGATAAAGTCGTCGTTTCAACCCGTGAAGGCGTGTATCGATTTATCGAAGATAAGCAGTCTTTTGAACCATTAAGATTACAAAAGGACAGTATTCCCGGATCAAAAGAGTGGTATTCGTTAATCATGCAAAATGATGAAGGTTCGCTTTGGGTGAACAACGGAGATGAAACGCATGTCAGGTTGCTAAAAAAAGACGGAGAACATTATCTTCCGTACGACGAGTCATTTTTGCCGTTTTCCGACCGGGTGATACGGAATCTTTATGCTGACAGCCAAAATATTACCTGGTTTGGCGGGCCAGACGGATTGATCAGGTATAACCCGGCTATTGCCAATGAAAACACAGATCCCGGACACACGCTGATCCGGAAAATAACGCTCAATAACGATTCTGTGATTTTTTCAGGGTATTCAGGCGACAAGGCTGCCGGCAACAGTCTGGATAACCAGAAGTTCAGTTACAGTAACAATTCGTTCCGGTTCGATTTCAGCATTCCTTTTTATACCTCCAGGGGAGGAAATCAATATCAGGTATGGCTTGAAGGATTTGAAGATACCTGGTCGGAATGGTCACCCCAGTCACATAAGGAATACACGAACATTCCTTATGGCAGCTACCGTTTTCATGTCAGGGCAAAAAACCTGTACGGGAAGACGGCGTCTGAAGCCTTAATCGGCTTTCAGATCCTGACGCCCTGGTACGCTTCCATATGGGCGATCCTGCTTTATCTGGCAGTACTCGGAGGCATTATCTATATGATTGTTGTGCTGCGGAACAGACAGCTGATGAATGAAAAGAGGATTCTTGAACAAACCATTAACGAACGGACGGAAGAAATTGTGCAGCAAAAAGAGGAGATTGAAAAACAATCATTGGAACTGACAAATAAAAACGTAGAACTGGAGAAGATTAATACGGCTGTCAAATCGATCAACGCCGAGATCAACTTCGAGAATTTGTTGTTGTCGCTGCTTGAAAAAATGAAGATCATCCGGTCGGTGGAGAACTCGACAGCGCTGGTTTATGATAAAAATGTAAATGCATTTAAATTTAAGGCAAGCATCGGCTGGGATGCCGCTCAACTCGAATCAGCCAGTTTGAGTCTGGAGGAAGCCGAGCATATGTACCTGGCAAATGAGAATGAAGTTTATGAAGATATTTTCATCAAACGTGACTTCTCTACCTTGGATAAAATGAAGATTGACGGCTTTGCCGTGCCAAAATCGATGATGATCCTGGTCATAAAAATTGAAAACAAGATCGAAGCTTTTTTGCTCTTTGATAACCAGACACGGGAAAATGCATTCGATGCCAAAGATATCAGCTTTATCAGGAATGCAAAGGAACATATCGTTTCAGCCTTTATCAGGACCCGGATCCTTGAAGATCTTCAACTTACCCTGCAGAATCTGAAATCGACCCAGACTCAGCTTATTCAATCGGAAAAGCTGGCTTCACTCGGAGAGCTTACCGCCGGGATCGCCCATGAAATACAAAATCCGCTGAATTTTGTCAATAATTTCTCAAGTCTTTCTGTTGATCTGGCCGACGAACTTAATGAATTTGTAAACAGCATCAAAGATAAGATCAGCGAAGACCAGTTTGCCGATGTGGATGAGGTGATCGGGATGATAAAAAGCAATGTGAAAAAGATAAATGAGCACGGAAAAAGAGCCGAAAGCATCGTTAAAGGAATGTTGCAGCATTCACGGGGTAAATCGGGAGAATTTGAACTGACCGATATCAACAACATGGTGACCGAATACGTTAACCTGGCTTACCATGGGATGAGGGCCAAAGATAAGAGCTTCAATACCGCTATCCGGACACAACTGGATCCCGGAGTGGGGAAGGCCGGTATCATACCGCAGGACCTGAGCCGCGTCGTGTTGAATATTGTTAATAACTCCTGTTATGCGCTCGACGAAAAGATAAAACGAGGCATTCCCGGCTTTGCGCCTGAAGTCGTTGTCAGCACCCGGAAGATGAATGATAAAATTGAAATCAGGATCAAAGACAACGGTACGGGTATTCCACAGCATGTAATTGAGAAGATCTTTAATCCGTTTTTCACCACAAAACCCACAGGAAAAGGAACAGGTCTGGGTTTATCGATGAGTTATGATATTGTGACCAAAATGCACAAGGGTAGTCTGGAAGTAAATTCGAAAGAGGGAGAATATACTGAATTTATCATTACAATTCCGGAAAAGCACGCGTGAAACGGCGATCGGAAACGGAAGCAAGGAAACCGACTCGCTAGTTTTCTATCCGGATACTTAACACATTATGTAATTTATATCCAATGAAGTACATACACGTGATTTTGATCCTGCTCCTGACAGTGCTGATCAAGCCTGGCCAGGGACAGACAGTATTCAAGATCAATCAGTATAACGTGATCTATGACGGCGACATTATGCCTGTTGGGACGCTTTATACCCGTTATACATTTAATTCGAAGATTGGCTTTACTTCATATTTTTACGTCAACGGATATAACAAGAACAGTTGGGGTGAAGGTCTGGCCGGACCAGACTGGACACCTGCAAAAGGCGTTTCCTTTGCATTTCTGGCAGGTTTTCAGTCGAACGAAAAGTCCCTTTTACGGGTATCACCGGTTTTCTTGGTTGACAGGAACCGTTTTTCGGCATTTGGGGCTTTCGAATATGGCGGCAAGCGTCATCGCTGGGATGTCATGGCCTTTCATTCGCTTGATCAATTCAGGATTGGCGGTGAACTGATCCGGTTTTACCAGATGTACGCCGCAGGTCCCCGGGCAGAATTTACATTTTTAAAAAAACAACCCGTTACGGTCTTTTATAGCGGGCTGTGGGACTGGAAGGGAGAAAAATATGCATCGATGTTCGGGATTTACACTTCCTTTGGACAAGTAACAAAATAATAATGTGCTATGAAGAATTTAATTTTTGACGGATTGTTCTTTGCTGCAGGTATTGGTTGTACCCAAAAACCTGCCAACAGCCAACAGGGGGTCGTAGTACCTGTCGATTCGGTTAATTTTACAGTGTTCCGAACGGAGATCAATTCGATTATTCAGAACTCGCCCAGGGAGTTGGATATCATTAATTTCGTTAATGAAAAGGGCGCGTCCTATATCTTTGATCTTACTTTACCTGCAGGGAACGCCGAGAAATTTGAAACACAGGATGAGATTTCTCTTTCATGGGGCGCTTATATGACCGACATGATTTATGCCAATACCTATAACAGGTATGACGTGGTTCCTTATTTAGGAGAAATTATCAGGAAAATGACAGAAAGGCTCGGAGTAAAAGATCAGATTCCCGGGACGGTCAAAATGCTTACACAGTTGAGCCGGGATGGGGCCAATAAGGATTCGTTGGATTATTTTGCCGGTCGGCTTATCGATACTTGCCGCCAGGAGTTAAGCGCAGGCGAAGTACCCGATGTATATGCCCTGGTATTTATCGGGGCGGGTATTGAGTCCTTTTACCTGTTAACCCAGCTTGCCGCTTATGCTAAAAATAATCAGGAAATGATCGCCTATCTTTCGGAAAGAAGGGATCTGGCGAAAAGCATTTTGAGATTGACAGAGCTCTTCCCGGACAAAGAGGCACTTCATCCGTATTTTGAGAAGATATCTTCAATCAGCAGGTACTTTGACTCACATCCTGATTTTACGGAGAAAGAGCTGAATGAACTGACCGGTTTAATCAGGGACATCCGAAATGACATGTTTTCCGTTTCTTAAACGGAAAACATGACGTAACTGCCTTATAGCCCGGGCAAAAGTATTAATTTTGAGAGGAAAAGATTCGTTAAAACAATCAATTACATAAAAAGAACGAACATGAAAAAAAGTCTGGTTTACTCACTTCTTTTGCTGATCACGATCGTGCTTGTTACAGGTTGCGCAACTCAATCGGTGACGAACGTTCAGGATCCTCCGGGTTTTTGGTATGGTCTTTTGCATGGATTTATCATTTTGTTCAGTTTTATCATCAGCTTGTTTACCGATTACGAAATTTATGCATTCCCGAATGCAGGAGCATGGTACAATTT
>JBDKTZ010000186.1:0-2369 GCA_039679975.1 Prolixibacteraceae bacterium | reverse complement strand
TCCACCCATCCCGGCGAAAATTCGCCGGTTTTCGGATCCTTAAAAGTCATGGGATTCAATTCAAAGATTGAGTCTGCTGCAAACGCGCGGTATACAAAATCAGAACAGTAATAGGCCGTATCGACCGCCATATAATGGTTGTTATAAGGTTTACCAAGCATCTTTCCGGCCTGTTCCAACGCAGCAGGAATAGCTTTTTGCCATCGATGCTTCAACCGGTAAGCCACTACTTCGACCGGACCACCGTCGGGATGCAGAAACTGATGGAGCGAAACCCTGCAGGTCCCTCTCTCGGGACTGGCATGCAAAACAAAAATCCGGTGGCCATTCCGTTCAACCAGCCCCATATGCGAAAAATGTGTTTCGTTCCCGGTTTGAGTAACCTTATCGATCGCTTTCGATAAGTTTTCGGAGGCGACTCCCCGGAAAAGCAGATCACCTGCTTTCAGCCTGATGTTCTGCCCGCCCGCGCTCAATTCTGACAGACACAATAAAACTATGAAAATCAATCTGTTCAAATTAATAGATACAAAAATATTAAACATTAGTATCAGGAATTGAAGTTCCCGGATGCCTCTTCAATCATCAATCAGAAATCGATCCTTCCCCGTTGCACTTTCTTTTCAGCCTGCAACTTCTTTTTTTGCAATCGCTTTTCTTCTGAAGATTTCGTTGGCCGTGTTGGTTTTCTCTTTTTCACAGGCTTTAGCGCGCCGCTGATCAGTTTATAGAGTTTCTGTACCGATAACTCCTTATTTTCCAGTTGCGACCTGCTCTCCTGGCTGGCAACAATCAATACTCCTTCGGACGTCAGCTTTGAAGCCAGTTTCATCTGAAGAATTCCTTTCTGCCCCTCGGTGAGCAGAACCGAATTCAGAACATCGAACCGCAGTTCCACACGCGAATTCACCTTGTTGACGTTTTGACCGCCCGGCCCGCTGCTCCTTGAGGTTTGGAAAACAAACTCGTTCTCCAGATCCGGAATATGTATGTTCATGTTCTCCATCACGGTACAAAAATAGCGTCTTTATTGATCATTATCAACATCTGCTATGGCTGTTGTGTTTACCTGCAAAGATTGATCGTTTGCCGAAAAACCGGTATGTATTCGAAAGACAAATCGTATTTTTACTCCCGAAACAATTTAAACTTGAAAAATTATGCAATCGCATGAAATTGACTATAAGATTATCGGAGATGATGTCCAACTCGTAGAAGTGGAACTTGATGCAGGGGAAACCGTTATTGCTGAAGCAGGAGCCATGCTTTACATGGAAGACGGCATCAGTTTCGACACCAGGCTGGGAGATGGTTCAAATCCCCGGGCAGGATTTTTCGATAAACTTCTGTCTGCCGGCTCACGCATGATAACCGGAGAATCTCTTTTTCTCACGCATTTTTCAAACCAGGGCTGGGGTAAAAGGCATGTCGCCTTTTCTGCACCCTATCCCGGAACAATTATCCCGCTTAACCTCGCGCTTTTGGGAGGACGAATTATTGTTCAGAAAGACGCCTTTCTTTGTGCAGCAATGGGTACACAGATCGCGATCACCTTTAACCGCCGGTTGGGTGCAGGCTTTTTTGGCGGGGAAGGCTTTATTATGCAGGAGTTAAGAGGCGACGGCAAGGCATTTATCCACGCGGGCGGAACGGTCATTGAGCGATACCTGAACAATGAAGTTTTGCGGGTAGACACCGGCTGTATTGTGGCGTATGAGCCTTCGATCGATTTTAACGTGGAACAAGCCGGAGGGCTACGTTCGATGGTGTTTGGCGGCGAAGGCATTTTCCTGGCAACCTTGCGCGGAACCGGAAAGATCTGGCTGCAATCCATGCCGATACGAAAACTGATCGCTGAACTGTCCCGGGGAGGCGGCAACCAACGTAAGGAATCGGGAGGCTTCCTGAACCAGTTCCTGCAGGACTAAAAGAAGTCGCGAGTCATGAGTCGTGAGCTTTTTACTCGCTGCTCATGACTTATTACTTATTACTTATTTCTTCCTAAAGAAAATCTGGATGGGGATCCCTGAAAAACTAAAATTCTCACGAATCTGATTTTCCAGATAGCGCCGGTATGGTTCCTTGATATATTGCGGCAGATTCGCGAAAAATGCAAACGAAGGGGTCGCGCCCGGCAATTGCGTTACATATTTGATTTTGACGAATTTCCCTTTAATCGATGGGGGAGGATATCTTTCAATCGCCTCAAGCAGAACCTCATTCAATTTGGAGGTTTTCACTCTTTGCTTTCGGTTCTGATAAACCTCGACTGATGTTTCCAACGCCTTGAAGATACGTTGCTTGGAAAGCGCCGACATGAAGATGACAGGGACATCCACAAAAGGGGCAATCCGTTCATGAATCACTTC
>JBDKTZ010000278.1:0-13207 GCA_039679975.1 Prolixibacteraceae bacterium | reverse complement strand
GGGTAAGCCTTTTCTTTTAACCAATTCAGGTCGCAGGTGTATTCATATTTCTGCCAATACTGATAAGCAATTTTTGCAGAACGGGAAAAGATGTGATTGACCGGGCCATTGGGACCGTCACCTCTTTCTTTAAAAATAAAACGGCCATCGATCCACTGCCCGGTGTATTTCCAGTTCCACCTGCTTAAAAACGGCTGTTTGTTCTCTGCGTAATCCATGAACCCTTTTGAACGTTGTTCCCAGGGCTTTTGAAGCAGGTAAAGGGCCCTCATCTCCCCGGCAATATCTTCAGGCAGTTCGGGAACCCCATCAAAGCCAACGGTCTCAGGAATATAAATCCCTTTCGATCCCCATTGCTGACGGGCAGCAGTCCCGAACGATCCGTAGGCAGATGAATACATGTTAAACATCGGATCCATCAACTCCGGATGGTTGGTGGAAAACAGCGCATTGTACAGACAACTTTGGTTAGCTCCCCAATATGCGCTGCCCCATTGACGCCGGTCTCCGCCGGTCGTCCACAACATCCCGTTAAACTTTACAGGATAATTCCCCCGGGAGCTTGATGCCATCACATAAAGGTAATAGGTATAATTTTGCTCAATAAAATCGGCTACACCGTCCGGACTGCTCAGCCGGATAAAGGACTGACTCCAAAAGTCGCTCCACCATTGTTGATTTGATTGGTATAAACCATCAAATGTTTTTGACTTCGCGTCCTGCAGTTTCCCGGTAGCCTCTGTAACCAAATCCTTTTGCGGATCGAAACCGGCGGCACTGGCAATTAACACTGAAAATTGACCGGCCCCCGGTTCCGTAACCAACCGGACGGTTGACTCGTCGGTCAACTCTGCCCTGGCACCGGTGCCGGAGACGCCGATAACAACTGCCGATCCGCAGTAATAATCATCTTCCCTGAATTCCTGAGTAAGCACAATATTACCTTCGAAAGTGCTGATTTTTGAAATCGCGGTATGATTGCCCTTTTTGCTAACCGGCATACGAAGCATACGAAGATTGATAAAAACCGGTAAAGAACGTTTCCGTTGATCAGAAACCCGGGCAGCCATCACATCCTGCTCGTTCCAGGCCAGCAGGTCCATATTCACCGATTTTCCCCGTACTTTGACCAAACCATCATAACACGATAAATGCTGCCGGAAATCCGGCTCAACAAAAACTTCTTCGCCGAAATCAAAGTCAACAAATGCTGCACCCCCGCAATAATCAGTATTCCGCTCGAAAAAATTATTGGTCGCCGAATTGCTTGCGAAAATATCGACGCGATTAACCTGCATCTTCACTTGTGAAGGGATCGTCCAAACCAAACTTCCCATTCTCCCGTTCCCGACAGGCTGTCCGGCTTCGCTCCGGCTTACCGGTTGTTGATAAATGAGATCGGCGCATGATACCAGCTTTTGATAATCGCTATCCAACCACCGTGAAGATTGCGCTAAAGACAGAATCGCTCCGGGAAAAAGGATCAGAATGATTAAAGAGAATTTCATTATTTAAATTTTAATTCAGGTTTAATTTCACCATTTTTCGTATTCCAGTTAACTGTTACCGTGGTCCCGTCCGAAAAAGTTGTTCGCTCTATTTTGAAACTTTTGTCCAGAAATTCATGATTGACCATTTGGGCAAAAGCGAGGCGTTTGTTCAAGGCGCTCATGCGCTTCAGTGAATCCAGAAAAGTTTCTGAAACCCCCAACAGGACTCCTTTGCCTCTTCAAGTATCTTGTTAATCTCATTGAGATAGATGGCGCTCATCAGTGGTGAAATCAGCGAGCTTTGCGGAACCCCTTTGATACGAGCCACTATCGTGCCATCTTCTTTTTGGAGAGGAGCTACCGACCATCTTTCAATGTACAATAACAACCATCTTACTTTACAATGTTTACGGACTGCTTTCATCAGAAAATCGTATGGAATGCTATCGAAAAACCCTTTACCTTTATGTTGTGACGACAGGTTCTCACGTTCCGTATAAGTGCTGTAATGAGATCAGGCCGCCTATACGTCGGATGCCACAAGGGCGGTAAACAGGTCTCCTCGTTGCTTATCCCAAACTTGACACTGGACTTTAGCTCTGACATCTTCTAATTCTTTCGACGCCTCCGGGGCCTGCTCCCATCGTTTACACAGCTCCACCTTGCGTTGTTCGTGACACTCAGTATCCTGGATTCTGTGTGAGGTTCGGATTTTTGACAATTTCAGCCTGCGGTATTGGCCACAGATAATAGTCCTTGCTAAAGGATGACAATGCAGGATTGTTGAATCCATCTCTGTTGGCTGTCCAATAAGCAGTCGTTTCCTCGGCAAGTATGTCCCATCGAACCATATCAGAATACATGTGTCCCCACTCAAACGCTAGCTCCCGAAATCTCTCCTTGCGTAAAAAGTTTGTCAATTCCAACTTATCTGTTGCAATAGGTGTTCCGGTAATTGTCCCTACCTGCTCAACTGTAGGCATCATCACGCTAGGTCGCTGCCGCACCATATTAATATATTTGACAGCCTCTGTAAGATTGTTCAATTCTATGTTTGCTTCAGCATATAGCAACAAAACATCTGCATAACGAATAATAATCATGTTCATTGGACTTTTGGCAGCCAATCCTACTTTTCCGATGTTATATTTAACTGATGCATAGTTGGACTCTGGGATATACCTTGATTTGAAATTGACACCGGTCATTCCTGTACGACTCATGAATTCGGTGATGTATGGAGTATCTTCATACCAGATCGTCCACTTAAGACGGGGGTCTCGATTGTCAAAAGGTAATGCAGGATTAAAAGATGGATCAATACAATTGTAATTGTACACCCAAGTACGGTATGGTGAAGTTACCACAACTTCGTTAAAGGTACTATTAACCTTATACCCATTCTTTGTTTCATATAAATCGGCAAAATACTGAGTCGGATTAATATAATTATATCCATCACTGAATGCAGTATTTGACAAATTGGTAAATCCGATAAAGGTGACATATTTATTTGCGTCACTCGAACCTGTATCATAATTCTCGTATTGGAGTTCAAATATTGACTCCGGTCCGTTTTCACCTGCAGGCCAGAATTGATCGGAAAAATTCGGACTAAGAACATAGTCTCCTGAAGAAATTACTTCGAGCAGTTTATCCTTGGCTTCTTGCCAGCGTTTTTCATAGATATATATTTTACCGAGAAGCGATTTGGCTGCGCCCATTGAAACCCGACCAAGGTTCTTGGTACCCCTATAAGTTTTTACAGAAGGAAGAAGTGTTTCTGCTGATTTTAAATCATCTATAATATGGTTGATAACTTCAGTTTTGGGTGTACGGGAAACAAGTAACTCTTCATATTTTTGCGGACTCGTAATGAGTGGAACATCACCCATCAGATAGGTTAATGTAAAATAGGCATAAGCCCGGATAAAGAGCGCTTCTCCTTTGATTCGGTTACGCATGGTCTCCGAGATAACCGCCTCTTTATTATCAATATTGGCCAGCAAATTATTGGCTCGGCCAATGGCTGTATAAAGAGTGTTCCATTGCTCACTGGCCCTGACCCAGCTGCTATTTAAACCAACGACCCCAAATTTATAGATGGTAAAACGTCCTCCACCTCCATTAGCAAAAGGTGTCGCCATATCGTTCATAGGAAAAAATTCAGAATCACCTTCTTTTATCAATCCGTCGTATACTCCGTTTACAGCATTGATGAAATCAGTTTCATTTTTGAAAAATGTTCCTGAGCTAATTTTATCATCCGGATATTTAGTGAGGAAATCTTCTCCACAGGAATTTAATAGAAGTGGCAGAACTGACCATACGAATAGAATTATATAATTTTTCATGTGAATAAGTATTTAGCTTTTTAATTAGAATTTTACAGAAATACCCACACTGTACGTTTTAGAAACCGGATAGTATTGGAACCCGCCACGACCAGAGGATCCAAATCTCACGTTACTTACATCAGAAGTCGTTTCAGGATCAGCACCGATATACTTTGTAAACAAAATTGGATTAACCGAGTTAATATATGCCCGCACATGGCTTACCTTAAGTCGGGTTAACAATTTCTTGGGTATTGAATATCCTATTTGAATGTTCTTAACTCTTAAGAATGATACATCATATATGTTACCATCCGAGTAATAATTCCAGTCATTAAACTTAGTACCAGCAACAGGTGTTGTTCCACTTATAACATTTCCAGAAGCATCTAAAATTGCACGATTATCAAACCAGTATTTCATAGTTTGGCCATAACCATTCGAAGGACCTGTTCCCCATATGTTTTCATAGAGTGCTTTCTTTTGAGTCTCCCCCGAAAACAATATGCTTATATCAATACCTTTCCATTCTCCATTGAGTGTTGCACCATAATAATATTTGGGATTCCTGTCTCCTAAAAATACCTTGTCCTCTGCTGTAATTTTACCATCAGGGACTCCAGCAAATCCACTTACATCCACCACTTTGTATTCTCCTGGACGAAAATCTCCTGTAAAATGTGGATAAGAATTTACTTCATCCCAAGTGCGGAATATTCCATCTGTTTTATATCCCCAAAATGAATTAATTGGCAATCCTTCTTTCACAATCTTTCCTCCTTCAATTTGTGGCTTGATTCCACCCATATCAATTACCGTATTTTCATTATGTGAAAGATTAAATGACGCACCATAATTAAAACTTCCATTACTGTCGCCCCAAGATGCAGTAAGTTCCCATCCCTTATTTTGAACCTTGCCTAAGTTTATGACAGGTCCTTTAATGTAACCGGATGATCCGGGTATTGTAGCATCAAGTAGCATATCTGTTGTATTTCTCCGATAATAATCTGCGACCACATTTAAACGGCTATCAAATAATCCAAGATCCATTCCCAAATCAAAAGTCGTTGTAGTTTCCCATTTTATATCCGGGTTAGTCATATCAGTGATATAGTATGCCGGCGCCCATACTTGAATATGAGATCCAAATGGCTGTCCATCTGTTAATTGATAAGTGCTTATCCATGCATATTGAGGTATTCCCGCATTACCCAAACTTCCATAGCCTAAACGCAACTTCAGATTACTTATTTGACTTGTTTTTTTTATGAAAGGCTCTTCACTTAGTCTCCAACCTGCGGATATTGAGGGAAATACACCGAATTGTCTCCCGGGAGCAAAAACAGAGGATCCATCCCGGCGGATATTCGACTGGAAGAGATACTTACCTTTATAGTCATAGTTAATTTGCCCAAATAGTGAGGTAACGGCAGATTCCCTTGTTGTGCCGGACAATGAATTAATGACACTCCCGGCACTCATGACTTGAAGGTTATTCCCGGGAAAGTTTGTTTTTATCCCACTCATATCTTTTGAATTTGCTTCTTCGGATGAGAATCCAGCAAATAGTGAGATATTATGGTTCTCTATGCTTACTTTATAGGCTAATATTTCCTGGAGTTCCCAAGTATCACTGGACAACCAAGAATTTGAAAGTATAGCAGTAGAATTACTAATTGCAGGACTTGTTAAGTTTTCAGGGGAGTAATATGCATAAGTTGGAGTCCATTCTTTTGTATCATCATAAGATATACTTTTATTGAAAACAGATTTAAATGTGAGTCCCTTTAATAGCTCAATCTCTAAAAATAGATTGGTACGAGCCAGAAATCCTTGTACGGTATTAGCGTTACTACCTCTCACTAAATTAGGAGTCAGGTAACCATCCATAGTCTTTTCCCCAGGCTTACTTGGTAAAAATATACCAGGAGATCCATCAGAGAAAAAAATGGGAACTGTCGGAGATGTAGTCATAATTGATTTTGACAGATTAAATATTCCCCCGGTTTCATCAAAAGAATTTGATCTTCTCAGATCAATATTAACACCCAACTTGATTTTTTTATTAAACTCATGATCGAAGTTTGCCCGCAGATTTGTTCTATTATAAGATGAACCTAGAACGATTCCTTTCTGGTCAATATATGCTAAAGAGATTGCGTAACGCGTTGACTCATTTCCTCCACTTATACCAAGATGGTAATTCTGAATTGGTTTTTGATTATCAAAAATGTAACCATACCAATCGGTTCCCTGACCTAATTTTTCAGGAGAAAGATCTCCGGTCCAATAAGGCTGTTGTTTATTATAGATCCTTTCCTCATTTTGCTTCTGTGCATATTCTTGTGCATCGAGAAAATCCGGTTTTTTCGTTATACTTTGCATACCATACTCTGCACGAAAATCAATAGTCATTTTGCCCGGTTTTCCTCGTTTTGTAGTTAGCAAAATTACGCCATTGGCAGCACGCGATCCATAAATGGCGCAAGATGCCGCATCCTTAAGCACGGATATAGATTCAATATCTCCCGCAGCTATGTCATCCAGACTTCCAATGAACCCATCCACAACAATAAGAGGAGAGTTATTTGATTTCAAAGAACCTATACCCCGGATCTTAATACTGGAGCCTGATCCTGGACTTCCATCATTCTGTGATACTTGAATACCTGATATGCGACCTTGTAAAGCTTGGGAAGTACTTGTTGATACAACCTGAACCAAATTTTTGCTGTTAACAGTCGAAACGGATCCAGTGATGTTTACTTTCTTCTGAGTTCCATAGCCTATGGCAACTACCTCTTCAATTCCAATAGTTTTATCCTCCATGACAATGTCTATCCTGGTTTTATCTGCAATCGGCACTTCACGCGATTGCATTCCGACAAATGTAAACACCAGTATCGCATCGGAAGGAATATTTCGTAGACTATAATCCCCTTCAATATCAGTAATACTTCCTTTGTTTGTCCCCTTAATAGTCACCGTTACTCCGGGTAAACCGACATTCGTTTTGTCAGTTACCTTACCTGAAACAGTTCGCAAGCCTGGCTGTTGTGTGGTCATGTTTGACTGTCCTTTTTGACTGATCAGAATATAGCGGTCAATGATCTTATACGTGAGGTTCGTATTTTGCAGGAGTTGCTCCAATGCCTGCTGAATAGAAGCATCCTTCACATCAAATTCAAACGTTTTTTGCTGCTTCAATTCCGCTTCATCATAAAAGAAATAAAATTCACTTTGGTTTTCAATTTCTTTTAAAACCTGAATAATTGATGCCTGAGGTATTGCCAGGCTTAACTTCACCCCCTGCGACCAGGAGTTTGCATGAGCCGCAAAAATGCAGGTCAAGATGAGTACAATAGTTAATTTCATGACTAAAAAGATTTTAGTCTGCAATCTTTTTTGATTGCAACACATTTGTTTTTTTTTCATAAATTTGAAATGTTTGGATTAAACAATTATGTTTAATTTTTATGGCAGCAAAGAATGCGCGCACATCTTTGCTGCCTTTTTATTTCCACACAATACAGATCGAATCCTTCTGTTAGGTATCGCCAATTGTTGAACTTTCAGTTTTCGCTTCGTGCAAATTCACTTCGTGCAAGTGGTTCCCTCCCGTTCGGCATAGTCCAAGCAAGCTTGTCCTCTACTCTCTCTTGCCCGCCACTTTTACTCACGCCCGGCAAAGACAAGCGAGCTTGTCTTTGCTCCCTCTTAATCGTAATTGTTATATCATCATAATTTTCAATTTTGGTAGTCACGACTAATTCAATGAGAATGTAATAATATCAGGCGCGTCTGTTCGCACCTGAATATTATAGTTCAGAGACTCTTTTATTGCCAGGATCTTTATAATCTGATCAAAAGGCTTACTTTTTAAGATAGTACCGGTTATTCTTTTCAGTTTGATCCTTTCATCGGTGAATTCAATTTGTACATGATACCATCGCTCTAATTTTTCAGCAATTTCGCCCAGATTCTCATTATTAAGAAGTAGTTTTCCTTCCTTCCACATTGTATATATTTCAGAATTTACCGTACGTATTTCCGCTTTATTGGCAATTGCATTGAAATGGAACATTTGATTGGGAAGCAAATTAGCCAGATTCTTTCCTGCATAGTTTATAATGTTCACTTTCCCTTCGATCAGGATTGTTTCAACAGGTTGATCAGAGTAGGATCGCACATTAAAGGAGGTTCCGGTTGCTTTAATGATATATTCATCCAAGTGAACAAAGAATGGTTGTGACTTATCACTTTTAACTTTAAAATATGCTTCTCCTGAGAAGTAGACATCCCGTTTCGTTGTTCTGAACAGGTGGGGATATCGCAATGTTGATCCTGAGTTTAGAGAAACCTCAGATCCATCAGGAAGAACTACATTCCCCATTTGCCCATCTGGTATCGATACAGTCGTGTATTGTATTTTCTGGTAGTTCTGGATATAATTAGACAAAGCAAATCCGAAGGAAATAGCCGTCGCAACAATTGCCGCATAACGTGTTATTTTAAACATCCATGGCTGTATAACCCCGCTCATTTGCAGTCTTAATCTGTTCCAGGCTTTTTCCACGTCATTCCTTGCGAGTAAGTCTAACTCCTCAGAATGATTTAGAAGAAATTTCCTGGTTTCATGATCTGCCTCTCTTTGATGATGATCCGTTTTCATTTGGTTTTGACCTCTTTTTCTCTATCTGTTTCCCTATATTATCAGAAACGTGTCCAAAAGGGTGAAAAGAGATGTAATTTTTATCGGATGTTCTGCAACATCTTATAGGCAATCCGCATTTGTGTCTTGACAGTATTTATCGAAACATTCATAAAATCAGCCGCCTGCTGATATTTCATCTTTTTAAAAATGATAAGCTGAAACACTTCTTTACATTTCGGAGGAAGCTTGTTTATTTCCTGTGCAAGCCGGATTAGCCTTTCATCCTCTTCAGAAGGGTCACCTGTTTCAACGGGTTCTTTAATGTGTTCGACAGGTACATTCTTGTGCTGTAAGGAAAGATATCTCAAACATTTATTCTTAACAGACTTGAATAAATACGGTCTGAGAGCAGCAGAGAAGACAAGTAGGTCTCTTTTTTCCCAAATTGAAAGAAAAACTTCCTGAGCAACATCCTGAGCGATCATTTCATCTTTCATGAAACGAAAGGCAATCAAAAGGACATGGTGATAGTTTTGTTTAAAAAATTCTGAGAACAAAATCTCTTTCTGAGAACGACCAGGATGTTTTACTTTAAACGCCATACTTCATGTGGAACTGTTTCAAGATATATACAGGTTAAAGTGTAATACTTTTGTGATATTGATCATTCGAAGGAAAATTATACCCCGAAAAATTATTCCGGCAGCCAGATGACGGGGTGACGCACCGGAAGGTTACGGATCACTTCCGGGTGGGTCGGATCGGCAGGTAATTTCAAATAGGTATCGAGATATTCCTGTTTATGATAGGCCAGGCCGGCAAAGAGTAAGGAGGACTGCCGTACCGGCCACTCTTCCCAAATATAAATATCTTTCGCGAAAGGCCAGTTCTCCTTGTTTTTAATATATTGAAAAATAAAGGCCATTCCTTTATCCAGCGATTGCCCCTTTATTGTCTGATAGGTCCACAGATTATCGGCGGGAGTTGATAAAATCTGTGCAGCATTACAGAAGGCATCGATGTTAAAAAGCGAATAGCCATAGGGTTTCGTCCGTTTGATTTCGCGGGGGAAACTGCCGTCATCGGCCATTTGATCAGGTAACAAGACGTTTTTAAACCGTTCTGTACACATGTCGATAACAGGCTGATTGTTTGTCAATACAGCCATTGATGACGCGGTTACCAGCCAGCAGGTTCCATGATTATTTTCAGCATTCATTTCCTTGATCCCATACGGATGAGTAGTCATCCAGTGTAGAAACTCACTGAACCAGTTTTTGATCTTTGCCGACTGGTTTGCAGAAATACCACCTTTTTTTTCAAGGACTTTTACAGACTGAACCGCTTCGACCAGGTGATAAGCATCGATCAGTCCTATGCCACGTCCGGTGAACCTTCCGCTGATCGCCTGTGCGTACAGCATGTGCGGATTCATTCTTGTTGTTGTATCCACAAACCAGGCGTTGAAATGAACCAGCGCCTGGTCTGCATATTTTTGTTTGCCGGTAAGCAGCCAGGCCGATGTGAGTGTTGCCGTGATCTCACTGAACCTGATCATCGCAAGCCTGTGATCAGAAAAGTTGCCGGGGTTGCTTTGACCGTCTTTCTGAATATAGGGTCCATCGGGGTTTTGAGGATCAGGCCACCAATAATCACCTTCTGAATAAAAATCATGGAGCCCGCCGGCACTTCGCTCACAGCGGGAAGATGTCACGGTAACAGGTGGTTCCGTCAAAAAAGAGTCTGCTTTTTCAAGTGTCCGTGTACGGACGTCCGCGATAATACGATTTCTAGGGTTCATTTCCTGTGTACATGATGCTGAAACCAACACGAAAACAGAAAGCGGGATGAATTGAAATAGGCTCATAGA
This sequence comes from Prolixibacteraceae bacterium, assembly GCA_039679975.1. Classification (GTDB taxonomy): domain Bacteria; phylum Bacteroidota; class Bacteroidia; order Bacteroidales; family Prolixibacteraceae; genus JBCFBK01. Next base: position 2,854 of record JBDKTZ010000278.1, on the reverse strand, counting down.
AGATTGGTGTTAGATGATTATTCTGAGATCACTTGGCTGAGAGACGGAACCGAAGTTGCGGCAAATCAGTTTTTGGTTGTTACAACGATGGCTCCGTTGGCTCCCCTTGTTCCAAAAATACTTCCGTCCTTCAGAATATCAACCTTTTCGACATCATTCAGATTGACATAGGTTAAATCGTCGACAACCGATCCGTCAACAACATACAAAGGTTCATTTTCGTCACCCATCCCCGTACCTCCCCTGATCTGAATGCTCGCCATCCCATTCTCTTTGTACTTCAGGTTTAGTCCCGGCACTTTCCCGGCAATGGCATGAATGATGTCACGTTCGCCGGTTTCCAAAAGTTCCTGTCCTGACACGCTGAAACTGCTTTGTGTTGACCGTGATTGCCGCTCCGTTCCATAACCAATCCGGATAATCTCATCCTTTGCCTCCGAAACCGTAAAGGCTGCTTCACCCGTGAGGATCTTCATATATTTCCTGTTATTCACAGGGATTTTAAACAGTTTTTGCGACGGTAGCATAATCGTAATACTGTCTGGCAACTGACGGGCTACAATAGTAAAAATTCCTTTCCGGTCAGTTTTCACCGGAACATCCTGATCCTTTACGAACACGGGGACGTTTTTGATGCCTTTCCCTTTGGTGTTTAAAATAAGGCCGACCAGCGTGTCCTTCTCTGAAACATTTTGTGCGGGTAAGAACAGGGCTTGCAACAAAAGAAAACAACTGAATAAAAGTCTTTTTCTCATGATATTAAAAATATGGAATCGCAATTAAAAGGACAGGGAAAAGAGTGAATCACCCTTTTCCCGTTTTTAGAATCAGTTTCCGGTCAGCAAGCTGCCGTCATTTTTTGCATAAGCATCATCGAAAAAGAATTTCGGAGGATTGTTCCCGCCATTTCCGTTTGGCAGAATGTACCGCCACTCATTGATATGGACATCATCCTGAGCGCTGTTAGCCTGCCTCCATTCCTGCAGTGCTGCAGTTTCAGCAACCTTTACCCCATCAACATACACTGAGATAAGATAGGATGCATCGATGTTTACAGCCACATTTTTCCGGTCGCTTTTCGCAAAGACCAATCGGTCCGAAAAGAAATTGATATTATGGAGCGTTCTGGAGCCCATATTATTTTCCTGAAAGGTGATGATACCATTAAAAGCCAGGCCGGTTCCAGGATCGACCGGATATCCTTCCGGCCCTCTCACCGGGAACCAACTGAAATGCAACTCATCAATATATTTGACATCAGCCTTGTCCGGATCGCGTCCCAGCGTTAACCGAAATGACATCTGATGGGGGTATGCGGAAGTTTTTACTATAACGGTATCGGTGGGAAAATTGCTTAACCATCCCACTTTGCCCATGAAACTAAAAGGTGTTTTCAACTCCGGGTTGTTAAAGTTATAATACACATACCGGTTGCTGGATGTTGTTGAACTGACGTACGCTTCCAGATACCCATTGGTTTTTCCGCTCACCGTTTCGGTTTTCAGACTCAGTTTAGTACTGCTTTGTCCAACGAACGAGTAGCCGCTCTTTTGAAACTTCTCAAAGAAAAAGGAAGATACATTCATATCCTTGTAACGGATTTCTGAATGTCCGCCTGTTGTCACTTTGCAAAAGACCTTGTAAACACCAGGTTCTTTCGGAGCCCGCCAGGTCATCTCATCAAGTCCCTGGGGCTGCACGAGTGTGCCCCCTTCGCATCCCCATTCGTAGGCTATATCATACAAGCTGTTGGAGTTTACAGCCATCCATAATTTTACAAGCTGGTTCGTATAGAACTCATCGCCATCCGCGCTCAGCGAGTCAATCTCTGCCCAGTCCTCATCTTCACAACCGGTGAAGATAAGAAGCAAGGAAAGGATTGGTATCAGGTAAAAATTCTTTACAGTCTCCATAATTTCAGGTTTTTCCGTTTTTAGTAAATTCCTAATTGCAGTTTTGTTGGCCGGTTGAGCCAGGATTCAAGAACATGCATATACGACCCTTCCCTGGTTTTCAGATTCGTGGTCCGGGCTTTGACCGTGAGCTTATAATGTCCGTCAAAATTGTTAAACACGATATTCGGATCCCTGTCTTTCAGCAAATACATATTCACCCTGGCGGTATCAGCTGTGGCGTAAGTATTGTACCAGGTAGGTGAGGCCGGCAAATTGCTCCATGTCCAGGCTCCCTTTACAATATGGTACAGCAAAAGCTCCTTCACCTGATCGACGGGGTAAAGCGTGAGGGTTTCGGGGATAATGGGAGTCGCAGGATCATTGGGGTTTGGTAGCGGGTGTGTACTAAAATAGGCCATATCAGTTTCCCCGGTCGAGTTAAATGCTTTATCTGCCAGCAGGAGATACGTGCAGTCGGCTTGCTCGAAGGAGGATTGCAGACCTGCATATTCAATACCTTCTTTCAGGATTGAGAATAAGTCGGGCCGTGCCTGTATGAATTGCCAGGCAGTCATTTTTGTTTCGTTGCTGTAAGTGCCTGTCTCGTAATCGTATTCAAAAGGTTTCTGCAGATCAAGCCCGCCAAGTTCACATCCGGTAAATACAATACCTGAAACGCAGATCAACAAAATCAGCCTGATGTCACTTATTATTTTTTCCATACGTAAATAATTTATTTTTTTAATAGTCCTAATGGAACCTGCATGATTTTACTTATTTTCACGCACTTGGTTGATTGATCATGGAAAATCATGCTTCGTTTCATTACTTTTTTAATGGTTAACCTTCTGTATAAGGAGGATTTTGATGGCCCCGTAAAGCCGGGTTTGACTCAAACTCCCGGTAATAGATCGGGCACAGGATGCGCCCTTCGTCTCCAAAGCCTGACGGATCTACAC
>JBDKTZ010000428.1:0-5109 GCA_039679975.1 Prolixibacteraceae bacterium | reverse complement strand
CACATCAGCGGAATGGACGTTTTTGCAAGGGCGCTTGTCATCGCCGATAAAATCCTCAACAACTCAGACTATCTTAAGTTACGCAAAGAACGCTATGCATCGTACGATTCAGGCAAAGGCGCCGAATTCGAATCGGGTAAATTAATCCTCGAAGACCTCTATGCCATCGCCAAACATGCCGGTGAAGCAAAACAGATCAGTTGTAAACAGGAAATGCTTGAACAACTGATTAATTCATACATCTAAACGGTGTGTCAGGATACTAGCATCCTGATCCAAAAACCAAACAAATGAAGGGAAAAAATTCATTCTATATCGTTGCCATCACCATAGTGGCAACTTTAGGAGGATTGTTATTCGGATACGATACCGCTGTTATTTCGGGCGCTGAAAAATCGCTTCAGGTATATCTGATTCAAAGCCTTGGACTGAGCTCCCTGATTCACGGAGCGACCATCTCGAGCGCTCTGATCGGTTGCATTATTGGAGGTGCTATTTCAGGAATAATGGCCTCGCGGTTTGGAAGAAAAAGATCGCTGATTGTAGCGGCCATTTTATTTTTCATATCCGCCTTGGGATCCGGATATCCGGAATTCCTGTTTTTCAGGCCGGGGGAACCGACCATAGGATTGCTTTACATGTTCAATTTTTACCGGATCATCGGCGGCATTGGCGTAGGGCTGGCCTCGGCCATTTGCCCCATGTATATTGGCGAAATTGCACCGGCAGAAATCCGCGGACGTCTGGTTTCCTTTAACCAGTTCGCCATCATCTTTGGCATGCTGGTGGTCTACTTTGTAAACTGGGGGATCGCCAATGGTAAACCAATTGAATGGATCAACACCACCGGATGGCGGCACATGTTCGTTTCAGAAGCTATTCCTGCCGGCATTTTCGGTATCCTCTTGTTCTTTGTGCCTGAAACTCCAAGGTACCTGGCATTAAGTCACCAGGATGAAAAGGCGCTGCAGATCCTCACCAGGATCAACGGACAGGATAAAGCCCGGACAATTCTCAGTGAAATAAAAAACACGGTGGAAAGATCATCTGCCAGATTATTTTCATTTGGATCAACCATTATTATCATTGGAATTCTTCTTTCTGTTTTTCAGCAATTCGTCGGGATTAATGTGGCACTTTACTATGCACCACGGATTTTTGAAAGCATGGGAGCTGAGAAAGACGCCTCGATGCTACAAACTGTTGTGATGGGACTAATTAATGTCATTTTCACCGTTATCGCGATTGTGACAGTCGATAAATGGGGTCGTAAACCATTGCTGATGGTCGGATCAGTCGGTATGGCCATTGGTATGTTTGCCATCGGCAGCCTGGCGTTCATGAAGGTAATCGGAATCAGCACCCTGGTATTTATTATCATTTATACCGCCTCCTTCATGATGTCATGGGGACCGATCACCTGGGTATTGATCTCAGAAATCTTCCCCAATAAAATCAGGGGAAAAGCGGTTGCCATCGCCGTCGCAGCACAATGGGCAGCGAACTACTTCATCTCGTCAACCTATCCGGCAATGATGGAATTCAGCGGCGGATTGACTTATTGTTTTTATGGCGCTATGAGTGTATTGTCACTGATATTTGTCTGGAAAATGGTTCCGGAGACAAAGGGGAAAACCCTTGAAGAAATGGAAAAGCTGATCAAAAAAGGGGGATAATATGCATTCACAAAAAAGGGGCTCAAGCCCCCTTTTTTGTACACTCATCAGTAAATTCCAAGTATTCGCTCTCTGGCAAACAAGCCTGCGCCAATGGCGCCAGCCTTATCTCCCAGTCGCGATAGTTTAATTTCAGTATCCTTATTGACCAGGTTCAGCGAATATTTTTTGACAGCGCTTTTTATCGGAAGGAAAATATAATCACCTGTCAATGACACCGTCCCCCCAATAACCAACAGTTCCGGGTTAAACAGGTTGATCAGGCCCGATATTGCTCTCCCAAGCTTATTTCCCGCTTCCTCAATGATCTCGATAGCCAGTACGTCTTCCTCCAGCGCAGCCTCGATAATATCTTCAAGCAATAACGGTTTGTCACTCTCAATTTTTTCCTGAAGAATGGTATTTGTACCTCCTTTAACCCGTTCGAGCATCATCCGGTGAATGGCGAGTCCCGAAGCTTCCGTCTCCAGGCATCCTTTCTTACCGCAATGGCAAATAATCTCATTATTAAATGCGTAAATGTGCCCAAATTCGCCTGAAAAACCTGATTTGCCGTAATACGGTTTTCCGTCGATCACTATTCCAACTCCCAAACCCCAGCCCACGTTCACGAAGATCATGCTCTTTTCTCCTTTAGCCACTCCACACATGTATTCTCCGTAAGCCATCGCCCTTGAATCATTATCAATAAAGCAACGCATCCCCACCCGCTCAGCGATCAATTCACTGAGCGGCTTTTCCTCAAAGTAAAAATAGCTGTAGCTGTAACCCGATTCAGGATTCACACGACCAGAAACATTCACCCCGACACACAGTATCTTTTCAGACACATCCGCCCATTCTGAAAGAAAATGGCGAATGATATCACACAACTGGTTCAGTGCGTCCCGGGTATTTTCCAACAGGAAAGGAATATTGTCCTTGTATTTAAGTGTTTCACCCTTGAAATTGATCAAAGCAATATTCACACGAAATTTCTTTACGTCCACGCCAATGAAATAACCGGAACCCGGATTTAGTCCGTACAAATTCGGCCGCCTCCCGCCTTCTGTTTCCTGCTTCCCGAAATCCTGAACAAACCCTTCATCAATCAATTCCCCAACTAATTTTGTAGTTGTCGGAATACTCAGATCCAATCCTTTGGTAAGCTCTGCGATGGTACTTGATCCGTTATTAATGTAGAAACGGATAATACTCTTTTTATTTAAATCGATTTTACTTCCGGAATCAATAAATGTACGCTGCATATGATTACTTCCTGGTGTCATCTTTCACAAATTTATTAAATTATTCAGCATATAATCGATTCTTCGCCGAGGATTGTAGGCCGCGACCCCGCCATGTAAAGAAATAACTGCCGGAAAGATTAAATTAATTAAAATATTCTATAAAAAACCTATAATTAATAAATTTCTTTACTTAATTTAGCTCATATTTTAAACATTGAAAATTCAAATTTCTATTTTTAAGCGATGAAAATAAGCTCAGGAGAAAATAGCAAAGGCCATGATAATATGAAGACACTGGCTCAATATGCAGGAATGTATCAGACTGAATTAATGGAAAAAGTGATTCCTTTCTGGATGAATCATTCCAAAGATGAAGAATTCGGTGGTTATTTTACTTCTTTGGATCAATTTGGGAAGGTTTTTGATACCGATAAGTTTATGTGGCTGCAAGGACGTGAAGTCTGGCTTTTCTCCATGTTATACAACAAAGTTGAAAAAAAACAGGAGTGGCTGGACATGGCGCTGCATGGCGCAGGTTTCATGGAAAAACACGGAATGGACGGTTCCGGCAACTGGTATTTTTCATTGACCCGGGAGGGAAAACCGCTGGTTCAGCCTTACAATATCTTCTCTGACTGTTTCGCAGCCATGGCATTTTCGGAACTCTACAAGGCCACGAAAAATGAAGAGCACAAACAAATAGCATCTGCCACTTTCTCCAATATCCTGCGCAGGCAGTGTAATCCCAAGGGCGCGTATAACAAATCATATCCGGGAACAAGGCCTTTGAAAAGCTTCTCATTACCCATGATTCTCTGCAACCTGTCTCTGATCATGGAAGATGTTCTTGGAACGGATCATGTAAACCAGAGCATTGAACCGCTAATCCGGGAAGTGATGAACACGTTTTATGATGAGAACTCAGGATTGATTCTTGAAAACGTAACACCCGACGGTCAATTCAGCGATTCGTATGAAGGTCGTTTGATTAATCCGGGTCATACGAATGAATCGATGTGGTTCATGATGGATCTGGGAGTCAGGAAGAATGACAATGCACTGATTAACCGCGCGGTCGAAATTTTATTGCGTTCAACGGAGAAAGGCTGGGATAAAGAATATGGCGGCATATTTTATTTTCTTGATATCAAGGGACATCCCACACAGCAATTGGAGTGGAACCAGAAACTCTGGTGGGTACACATCGAAACCCTGATTGCCATGGCAAAGGGATATCGTCTTACCGGTAATGCGTCATGTAAAGACTGGTTTGAGACTGTTCATGATTATACATGGAGGCATTTTAAGGATCAGGCGTATCCGGAATGGTTTGGTTACCTGACAAGGGAAGGAAATCCGCTGCTCACGCTGAAAGGCGGAAAATGGAAAGGGTGTTTCCATGTACCCCGGGGTCTGTATGAGATTTGGAAAACGCTCGAATAATTGCGAAAATTACAGTAATGATATAGTCTGTTCACAATGAATCAAAAAAATAAAGAAGAGAATCTTCGGTATGTTATTTTTCTGGCCACAGTTGCCGCGCTCGGTGGATTTCTTTTTGGCTATGATACTGCGGTTATTTCGGGTACTATCGGAAGTGTGACCGCGCAATTCAGTCTGAACGACGTGACTACAGGCTGGTACGTGGGTTGCGCGTTGGTAGGTTCGATCGTGGGTGTGGTCATCGCGGGAAAACTGAGTGATCAGTTTGGACGTAAAGCCGTGCTGCTGTTGTCGGCCGTCTTATTTACCGGTTCGGGTATCGGATGCATGCTGGCAGAAAATATAACCCAACTGGTCTGGTACAGGATTATAGGCGGAGTGGGTATTGGAACGGCATCGGTGATTTCGCCGCTGTATATTTCTGAAATTTCTGTTGCCCGATACAGGGGAACCCTTGTATCATTGTACCAACTTGCCATTACTGTTGGCTTCATGGGGGCCTATCTGGTCAATTACGCCATCAGTGAGTATGCTGTCCAGATGAAGCAAGCCGGTGCCGCAACAGGCATCACCGGAAAATATTTTATGGAAGAAACATGGCGGGGAATGCTCGGAGCCGAATCCCTCCCCGCTGTTTTTTTCTTTCTGGTACTTTTCTTCATCCCTGAAAGTCCAAGATGGCTGATTGTAAAAGGCACACCAGACAGGGCGCTGTCTATTTTCAGACGGATATACGGAAACGATCAGGCCAACGGGCAGAT
>JBDKTZ010000524.1:0-19825 GCA_039679975.1 Prolixibacteraceae bacterium | reverse complement strand
TTAAAGATTCATTCCTGCAATGGTAGAAGAGGACAAACGATATGTGTCGGCATTAAAGAACGGAGATTATGAGGCGTTTGATGTTTTGTTCAGAAAATATACGGAGCGGATCTATGCTTTTACCCTCGGAATAACCCGCCAAAAATTTGCTTCAGAAGAAATCACTCAAATTGTTTTTCTGAAAGTGTGGGAAAATCGCCGGCGGATCGATGAGCATTTTTCATTCAAATCTTTTTTATTTTCAGTGGCTTATCACGAGATTATCTCTTGGATAAGAAAGGAAAAATCGGAAAGACGTAAGATCGATCATTTTGCATCTTCATTCAATGACTCCAGTGAAGAAACTGAAGTAAAAATTGAATTCAGCAATTTGGAGGATTACACCAATCTGATGATCGAGAATTTTCCTGAAAAACGCCGGCAGATTTTCAAACTTAGCCGGGAGCATGGACTCTCCAATAAGGAAATCGCACAACAACTGAACATTTCCGTCAAAACAGTCGAAGGACATATTACACTGGCGTTGAAAGCGCTGCGGGAGAAGCTGGGGGATACGGATCTGGCGGGATGTTTGTTCCTTTCAGTTTTTCTTGTTGAAAATCAATGGTCTCCGTGCCGGTAAAGAAATAATTTATTTTTTTTGTTTGACCACCAAGGGTTGAAGAGTTCGGTTTTCGTAGTATATTAAAACAGAATAACGAAATGACTCTTCCTGATCTTCTTAATTATTTTTCCGGAAAGGCTTCTGTCGGTGAATCGAAGAAGGTTGCCGACTGGATGAAAGATTCTGAAAATGAAACGGAAGTCCGGGGCGCTCTCGGAAAGATCTGGACTCATGCCGATATTGAACTGAAAGGAGAGCGGCCTGATTTTGAATCCCTGCTTGAACGAATCCACAGAAAACTGCAGGGAAGTTATTCCCTGCGTGTTCATCCGCTGCAGAAGGTTTACCGAATTTTTTCCCGCGTGGCTGCGGTTTTGATTTTTCCTTTGCTTTTTGTCACCATTTATTTATATCTGAAGAATAACGATCATGTGAGTCAGGAAACTTCGGCCGTGATTCAGCAGGAAATTTACACCAAGCCCGGCACCCGGTCAAAGATCACCCTGTCGGACGGTACGCTTGTATGGCTGCACGATGGTACGACTTTAAGGTATCCGGAACGGTTTGGGAAAGACCAGCGCAGGGTTTTTGTTGACGGCGAAGCTTACTTTGAAGTGGTAAGCGATCCTGACCGTCCGTTCATTGTCCAAAATCCGATGATGGAGACCGTGGTAACAGGGACGAAATTTAATCTGAACGCGTACTCGTCTGATCAATATTTCGAAGCGACGCTGATCGAAGGGAAAATAGAATTAAAAAAAGGGCAGGATTATTACCAGTTGGAACCGCGACAGCAAGTCCGGTATAATGATCAAACGGGCAGAATCTCAGAATTCAGTGTAAATCCGTATTTATCTACCGCGTGGATACAGGGAAAACTGATCATGCAGGACGAACCGTTAAGCATGGCGGTAAAGAAGATCAGCCGGTGGTATAATATTGATATTATTCTTCAGGAATCGGAATTGCAGAACTATTTTCTGACCGCTACTATCGAAAATGAGAAACCGGAGCAGACCATGAAACTGATTTCAATGGCCCTTCCGGTCGATTTTACTGTAACGGAAAGAAAAACAGATGCGGGAACAGAACGGGTTTTCCGGCTGATGAAGCGATGAATGAGGAGCACGCTTTTTGCGCCGGAAAGTTCCGGCAAATAGAGGTTTTGGAATGTACAACAAAAAAATAGATACAAATATGACGTATAAAATATAAAACCGGCCTGAATCTGGTCCATTCACAGCCGGTCTTAATAAGTAGTTTAACAACGTAAACAGCGTAAATCTATGAAAAAAAAGTGGAATTTCATTATTCTCCGGGAATTGTTGCCGGGGATTCAAAAAACCATTGTGCGCATGAAACTAACATGTATGATCCTCCTGCTGGCTATCTGTCAGTCTTTTGCCGGGGCATCCTATTCCCAGACAGCCAGCTTGTCACTGAAAATGAATAACAGTTCAGTGAAAAATGTATTGCTGACGATCGAAGAACAAACTGAGTTTTACTTCCTTTACAGCAGCAAGATGATCGATACGAACCGCAAGGTTAATATTGATATGCAGAGAGCGAAAGTAAGTGACATCCTTGACGTGCTTTTTAAGGGGACTAATGTAAACTATACCATCGAGGGACGGCAAATCGTTCTGTCCTCTTATGGTGAGACAGAAGGTTCTTCCAGCGTTCAGCAGCAGAGAGTCACCGGCAAGGTGACGGATGAATCGGACTCGCCGCTTCCGGGAGTGACCGTGATGGTACAGGGGACTGGTACCGGAGCGATTACCGATGCAAATGGAAATTATGTCATATCGGTTCCTCCCGGAAACCAGACACTTGTTTTCACTTTTGTGGGGATGAGAATGCAGCAAATCGCGGTGAGCGGCAGGAATGTCATTAACGTGAAAATGGAGGAAGATATTGTCGGGATTGATGAAGTGGTCGCAATTGCTTACGGTACTGCAAAAAAGAAAGACCTGACAGGGTCTATTTCCACGATTGACACGGAAAAAATTACCGCGCAATCCAACTCATCTGTAAGCCAGGCTTTGGAAGGCGCTGTAGCAGGATTGCAGGTATCAGCTCAGGAAGGACAGCCGGGTGTAGACATGAAGATCCGCATTCGCGGGCTGGGCAGTACGAACGAAGCTGCTTCGGGTGCATTGGTCGTTATTGACGGGGTACCCCAGCAGGGTTCTAATGTGTTGACCACCGTTAACCCTAACGATATTGCCAATGTAACCATATTGAAAGATGCGGCCTCTACGGCGCTCTATGGCTCGCGTGGTGCGAACGGCGTCGTGCTGGTCACAACCAAAAAAGGCTCCGGCGGCAAAACCAAAATCTCATTTGATGCCCGTTGGGGTGTTAACTCGATGACTAACAATATGCCTGATTTGGTGCGCGACCCTGCCGCCATTTACGAGCATGAGTGGTTGCTGAACTACAATACTTATCGTTACGCAGACGGCAAACCTTATCAGAACAACGGTTATACCAACAGCGTGCCCACCGGCGGTGACCATACACATGAGGAAGCGGCCCTTTTTGCCAGTCAGCATTTGTTCGATTACATGGGGAATAGCAAGCAACTTACCCGTAACCAGTTGGGAAACTGGATGCTCTATTCATTCCCCGGCTGGAACGACGAGAGTAACTACGCCAGGCACGGTTCGGGTACTTCCGCTACTGCCACGATGCTGAATAATTTTCTGGTCGGCACGGATGGCAAATTGAACCCTGACGCCAAACTCCTGTATAATGATACGTATTATGATAATTTATTGGAAAACCGGTTCCGCCAGGAGTACAGTATTACCGCGAGCGGCGGCAGCGATAAAATGGATTTCTACGTGTCTTTGGGCTATTTGCAGGATCCTTCTTATATTAAGACTTCTTCTTTCGACCGTTATACTGGTCGCGCCTCGATGAACGGACAACTGACCGACTGGTTGAAAGTGGGGGTCAATGTAAATTATACCTACCGTAAAACCAATGGTCAGCCTGCCCATTACAGCGACCAGGGCATAGCAATGAGGCCGGGCATGGGTGACACCTCCCATAATATCTTTTCGGTCGTGAACGGCGAGTTACCCATCATGCAACTCTATGCCCACGACAGGGACGGTAACTACATCTTGAATGCGGACGGCAGCAGGAAAGTATTTGAAAATGATGGCGACAGTCAGTCGTGGGTTGGCCCGTCAGCCAGTGATCCTTGGGGTAATCTTAGCGGGAATGTGTTGAAAAGGATGGAACTTGACAAAAATGAGCTGGTTTCGCATTCTCTGGCTACCAGGACCTACGCAGAGATAAAATTCCTGAAAGAATTTACTTTCACGGCCAACTTAGCCATGGATGCAGGTTTTGATAATATAACCCGTTACCTTAACAACGAAACCGGGGGTGCGGTAGCTGCCAAAGGCGGGTTTAACAAACAAAACGGGTCTAATATCAACCTCAACCTGCAACAACTGTTGAATTATAATCATGACTCAGGCAAACATCATGTTGACGCGTTGATCGGGCACGAATACAACCAGTACTCGTACGAAGATATGAGATTCACCTCTACCTATTCCCTGATACCCGGGTTTGCGGCTTACGCGAACTTCGTGGGTGTATATACCGGAGAAAGAGGACATGCTTCAGGTGTCAGATATGATCAGCCGGGTGGCGATATGTGGAAACTGGCTATGGAAAGTTACTTAGCCAGGGCCAACTATATTTACGATGGCAAGTATGGCGTTAGCGCTTCGTTGCGCCGCGACGGTTCTTCCAAGTTCAAAAACAACGATGACCGCTGGGGTAACTTCTGGAGTATAGGGGGAAGTTGGCGCATATCCAGCGAGGAGTTTATGCAAAATACAAGCGGATGGCTGAATAACCTTAAATTACGGGCCAGCTACGGCGTCCTGGGAAATCAAAACGGGCTGGGAAATTATGCTACCTACCAAACCTGGCAGCTTGGTGCCAATTATAATGCGACGGCGGCCGGTGGCGCGTACTATAACCAGGCCGGGTACCAGCAAACGCCCGGTGGCCGCGTGCCAAATTCTTTCCTGCTGAGTCAGGGATCCAAGGTGTATGAAGACCTGACATGGGAGAACATCCATACCACGGATATCGGTATTGAAGCTGATTTGTTCGACCGCGTGCATGCGACGATCGACTGGTATAATCGTGAGACTGTTAATGCATTTTATGCCAATCAGTTATCTACGGCGGCAGAAGCCTTCGCCCTGACTACCTCGTTAACGATGAACAACGCGAAAATCCGTAACCGGGGGTTTGAAATAGACCTGAATGTGGATCTGATCCGCACAAAAGATATCTATTGGTCGGTAGGAGCCAACGGTACGCACTTTTCCACCATTTTGTCTAAGATACCTGCCGGACAGGGCAGCGCACTCCTGGGAGGCAACCAGCAGTTTGGCTCCGAGTACCTGTGTTACCTGCGCGGTGAAGGAAAACCCTATTGGGGAACCTATTTATATAAGTACGAAGGGCCTGACCCCAACTCCGGTGTTCCTTTATACCATCATAAGGTGACGGAAGCAGACCATCGTGCCAATCGTTTTACGGAAACAAGCGTGGGCGACGCTGTTAAAACGGCCAATTATGGTATCATCGGGACTGCTGACCGGGTGGAGTGCGGTGATGCCTTGCCTGAATGGATCGGCGGGTTTAACACATCGCTCCGTTACAAAAATTTTGATTTCAGCGCCGTGCTGGCTTATCAACTCGGAGGTAAATTCTTTTGGCAGGATGGTATTTATTATTATGAGTCTGATTTTGGTCGTGATCGTCCTATCCCGATCTCGAAAGACATACTCAATAACACCTGGACACCTGAAAACAAGGATGCCTATTTCCCGATTGCCATGCATAACCGCAGTAATGCCGCTGCGTATGGTATCTCTGTAACCGGCGGACCTGGCCAGGCTACGGATATGATGCTTTTCAGTGCCTCTTATTTTAACGTGAAGAATATTACCATCGGCTACACCCTGCCCAAGTCATTGACCACCAGGGCGCATATGAATAGTGTGCGTGTGTACATGTCGGGCGATAATATTTTTATGAAGAGCGCGCAAAAAGGAATGGACCCGCGCATGTCGATGACCGGTAGCGCAGGTACGTATATATATCCTTATCTGCGTGTGTACAACGTGGGGGTACATGTTGAATTATAAACCGATAAAAAAGAATACGATGAGAAAACATATCGCAGTTTTGTTTGTAGGGTTATGGTTGTTCACTTCGTGTGGCGACCAACTGGATTTGACTCCTGAAAACGCCATCACACAGGAGCAAATAGAGGAGATCCTGAAATCGGGAGATGATACCCGGATAGATCAGGTACTGGGTGGTATAGCCGGTGGCATCCCGTTGTGGATACACCGTACCATAAACGGTTCGGACAGTCGTAACAACAGCTTACTGAACCTGAATTATGTGAATAACCTGCAGGGTTATGATATTGTACCCGGTGTGGATGTCGTTTCTTTCGGCTATGACGCGTACCAGTGGAATGGTAAGGAAGGCCGGGGGGCAACGAATTTATTCAATACGTCCTATTGGGCATTGGGTTGGAAAGCAGTTACTGAAGCCAACCGTTTGCTGGGTTTGTTGAAGGATGACATAGTGGGCGACAACAAAAAACTGAAAGGATATAAGGCAAGTGCCCTGACACTCCGCGCATTCGCGTATAATTTTCTGATGGAAAACTATCGGGATGCCTATAAGGCCGACGGCGTCGGTCTGATGATCTACGATGAGACCACTACCGACTACAAGCCATTTTCAACGGCGGGAGAAACATACGACTTTGTCAAACAGGACCTTACCAATGCCGTTCGTTTGTTTAAGGAAGCAGAGGTAGGTGAAAACAAAGATGGATATACGGCCAGCACGCAGGATCTCGACCTGGCAGTGGCCAACTTCGTCCGGGCAAGGGTCTCGCTGCTTACCGGCGACTATCCGGCAACCGTTACAGCCTGCAATGAAGTTTTGGCAAAATACCCGCAGCTTATTGCTCCGGCAAACTATGGAGGCAAGAACACGGGGACCGCGACACAACCCGTATTCCTTGGCAGTAACAACGCTTTTATTAGTTTTACAAACAATCCGGAAGTGATTTTCGGCTTTCCGGAAGTAACTAATTCAACCAATTACGTTTCCACCTGGCTGAACAGTTTCGGTCTGGGTTACGGCGGGGAGGTGGGTGAACACGCACGTATTGTCAATACGCTCTACGATAAAATTGCCTCAACCGATGTGCGAAAGGGTGCATTTCTGGGTGGGTCGGCTACTTTTCCGGATTATGCATATCCCGCCCCGGGTGGTACGACTTACCGTACAGTCCCCTCTTACAGCAACCTGAAGTTTGCCGCTACCCACGGGAAAGACGGCAAAAAAGAATCTACTTCGCTGAGCAAGTTCGATGTTTATTACATGAGGACTTCGGAAGTGCTGTTGATGAAAGCTGAAGCTCAAGCCAGGAACAACGATGAGAGTGGTGCCAAAACTACCCTCAACGTCCTGTTGGCAGCCCGCAGTACCGGGACTGTGTTGACATGCGACAACTACGGGATAACCGGCAGCGTGCTTGATATGGTAAAATTGCAATGGCGCATTGAAATGTGGGGTGAAAACGGACTGGAATATTATAACAACAAACGTTGGGGCATTGAAGTGGTACGTTCTACTTCTACCACGAATCACAGGAATAATACAACCATTAGTTTGGATCTGATGACATTGGATATTCCGGATAATGAATTGTTATACAACCCCAATCTGTAACCACTTCTTTTTCAAAACCGACCTGAGCTTTGTCCTTGGGTCGGTTTTGTTATGTACGCGCGGGATATCCGGAAGCCGGTGACGTAAGTTCAACGGCTATTTTTAACAGGCGGATTGCGTAAACGCTGCCTGTATCCTGAATTTTTTTCTTGATACTTGATACTAATTTATGATGAACCGACGAAACTTTATATTCCAAAGCGCCATGCTTTCGGCCGGATGCTTTGTCGCAGGAACAGTTCCTGTATTGGGGAAGACGGTGCCGAAACCGGGTGAATTAAGCCTTGACACTGACCGTTACCGGGTATTCAAAAATCCTGATCCCGTTTATCACCCCTTCGTCAGGTGGTGGTGGAACGGAGACAAGGTGGAAGCCGCTGAGCTGATCAGGGAATTGCGGTTGTTGAAAGACGCCGGTATCGGAGGGGTGGAGATCAATCCGATCGAATTTCCTTCAAGTGGTGACGACCTGGGTAAAAAATCGCTGAGATGGCTGAGTGATGAATGGATCAGTATGTTACAAGTTACGTTCAGCGAAGCAAAAAGGCTGGGTATGACCTGTGATCTGATCGTCGGGTCAGGCTGGCCTTTCGGGGCAGAAACCCTTGAGCGCGACGAAAGGGCCAAGGTCATGATCATCAATGCGGAAAAACTGGAAGGTCCGCTGGATTATGAAATCTCACAATACCATATTTCGAATGCGGTGAATCCGGGTGTGTCGGTCACTTATCCGGGACGAACCTATGAGATCATTTCCCTGAAGCTGGTACCCGATCCGATGGGCAGCCTGGATCAGGTCGTTGATCTTTCGGAGCAGCGCAAGGACGAAATCATCAGGTTAAAAGTCCCTGAAGGAAAGCATGTGCTTTACGCCCTGGTCCGGATCGATTCGTTTGCCAGTGTGATTAACGGGGCGCCGGGAGCAGCCGGCCCGATCCTCAATCATATGGATCAGAAGGCGGTGCGCAAATACCTGGACCATATGTCCGATACGATCCAGCAGAAAACGGGTCCGCTGTCCGGCTACCTCCGGGCATTTTTCACCGACTCCATGGAACTGGAGGGCTGTAACTGGAACGATGACCTGGCCGAAGAGTTTCAGAAGAGGCGGGGATACGACGTGATGCCGTATCTGCCGTTTACCATGTTTAAAGTAGGCCGGCTGGGGTCGGTGGTTGACGAAAATTACGGAGTCGCCAAAACAGCTGAATTTGCCGAAATCATTAAACGCGTGCGGTTTGATTTTGAACTGACCAAGGCAGAACTGCTGTATGAACGATTTACAAAAACTTACCTGCAATGGTGCAGGGATCAGCACGTCAAATCGCGCGCGCAGGCCTACGGGCGGGGCTTTTTCCCGCTTGAGACCAGCCTGGACTACGACATTCCGGAGGGCGAGTCATGGACCACGAACTGGCTCAAACACCGTATCGGCGAGGAAATGTCGGACGAAGATTACCGGCGGGGCCGTGGTTATACCATGATTGACAAATACGTTTCTTCGGCTGCTCACCTGACCGGGAAAAGGATTGTGAGTTGCGAGGAGATGACCAATACTTACCTGGTGTTTAACACCACCCTTGAGTTACTGAAGATTGGCTCCGATCAGAGCCTGATGTCGGGGATCACCCATTCCATCTGGCACGGGTTTAATTATTCACCTCCTGAGGCTCCGTTCCCGGGATGGGTACAATATGGCTCTTATTACAACGAGAACAATAACTGGTGGCCTTACTTTAAATACCTCAACCAGTACAAAGCCCGTATTTCATCCTTGTTTCAGCATGCCGACATGTACACCGATATGGCTATACTCCCGGCAAATTATGATATGTGGGGTGAAATGGGCGTGCAGACCGACCCGTTCCCCGAAAAGCTGAATGTCTCGTATACCTCCATCATCTGGGAGTCAATCAATAAAACCGGGGGTGCTGCCGATTATGTCACCGAGATCATTATTAAGAATGCGCAGGTTAAAAACGGACAGTTGTGCTATGGCCCCAAAAAATATGGGATACTGTTCCTGTGCGAGGTGACCAGCACGAGTCCGGAAACTTTGTCTAAACTTCATGAGTTTGTATCAGGTGGAGGCCGTGTCTTCTGCATTGAAAAATATCCGGAGAAATCGCTTGGCCTCCTTAATTATCAGCAGCGGGATGCAGAAGTTCAGGAATGGGTTAAGAAGCTGCAGGCTTTCCCCGATCGCTTTATCCTGATCCGCAAACCCCAGAACAACCGCTTTCTGGAATGGTATCAGGAGATCATGGTTCAGTACAATCTTCCGCATTACCTGACCATTGAAAATCCTGACCGGTTTGTGATGCAAACCCGTTATCAGGATAATGACAGGAACGAGATCTTCTTTTTTGCCAATGCGCATATGCACCAGGCACATCAGACGCGGGTCAAGTTCTCCGAAGAAATTACCGGGAGGCGGTATGGCTGGATCTGGGATCCGGAAAGCGGGGAGCGGTTCCGGATCAATCTCAATGAAGGTCAGTTTGACCTGGATCTGGGTCCGGCCGATTCACGGCTCATTATTTTCAATCATGAAAAGAAAGGACCCGAATGGAAACCTGTTCCTGTGTCAGGTACAAACAGCAGTACCCTGAATAATTGGGAAGCAGAACTGCGCCACAGCCGGGAAAATTGGGTGAAAACCATTCAAATGGATGAACTGAAAGATCTGAAAGACACAGAATATGTTAATTTTACCGGAACAGCCGTTTATAAACGTACCATCGATGCCGGAGCAGTTCAACCTGTCTGGCTCAACCTGGGTAAGGTATGGGGCGTATCGGAACTTTTTGTGAATGGCAAATCGTGCGGTGTGAAATGGTATGGTGACCGGATTTATCCGGTCGGAGCGTTCCTGAAGGCCGGGGAAAATCAGATCGAAGTTCATGTGACCACCATCATGGGTAATTACATGCGGACCATGACCGACAATAAGGTTGTTCAGCGGTTCATTAACCGGAAAAGCGGTCCGCAGGAAATCCAGCCGATGGGACTGGTCGGTCCCGTGACAATTTATTAATGCTATAATCTATCAAAAATGAACAGGATCATCATTACCTTAATTATTCTTGCTCTTTCCGGTCCGTTGCAGCTTGCCGCGAAAGATTATAATGCCTCCCTATTTGGCATTAAATCGAACGGAACGACTCTGAATACAACGGCCATTCAAAAGGCGATCGATTACATCCACGAAAACGGGGGTGGTCAGCTTGTTTTTTATGTGGGCCGTTATTTGACCGGCGCCATCGAGTTAAAATCGAATGTGACCATTCACCTGAAAGAAGGCGCGATCCTGGTCGGGTCAACCAATATTTACGACTACAACATCAATTCTCCTTACACGGCGTTGGTTTTTGCGGAGAAGGCCGACAGTATTGCCATCATGGGTAAAGGGGTCATTGACGGACAGGGCAGGGAAGTTGCTTACAATTTGATCGACCAGATCCACAAAGGGATCATTCAGGATGAGATGAAACTCGACAGGCCAGGAACCCGCAGACCACGCGGAATTTGTTTTCGCGAGTGCACGAATGTGATGATATCAGGCATCATGATCAAAAACACGGCCGACTGGGTGCAGCTTTACGACCAGTGCCGGAACCTGAAAATTGACGGGATCACGGTCGACAGCAAGGCCTTCTGGAACAACGACGGATTGGATGTGGTCGATTGTCGGGATGTAAAAATTACCAATTCATTTTTCGATGCCAGTGACGATGCGATCTGCTTCAAATCGCACGATGCCACCAAAATGTGCGAGAACGTGGAAGTCCGCAACTGTGTGGCCCGTTCCAGTGCCAACGGCATTAAATTCGGTACGTTGACATCGGGAGGCTACCGGAATTTTAAAATCATCAACAACAAAGTATACGATACCTTCCGGTCGGCCATCACCATTGCCACACCGGATGGAGGACTTGTGGAGAATATCGTGGTCGACAGCCTGTATGCTTACAATACCGGAAACGCCATTTTTCTCCGGATCGGTGCCCGCTGGAACAAAGGACGCAGGGGCAGTATGAATAACATTACCATTCAGAATATGTATGCCGAAATTCCGGCGACCAAGCCCGACGCCGGTTATGAATATGAAGGTCCCATAGAAGATCTGCCCAGGAATATTTCTCCGGCCAGTATCGTTGGTCTCCCGGGACAAGACATTACAGGAGTGACCTTGCGTAATATCGAGATTGTATATGCTGAAGGAGGAAATCCCAACTATGCTTACCGTGGAATTAAACCTGCCGATCTGGACAGCATTCCGGAAATGGCTCCTTCCTATCCCGAATTCTCGCAATTCAAGGAACTGCCTGCATGGGGATTTTATGTGCGTCATGCCAAAGATCTCACCTTTGAGAATGTGAAACTGACTGTTAAATCGAGGGATTATCGTCCGGCTATTGTACTGGATGATGTGAAGGGGGCTACTTTCAAAGGAGTGAAGTACAACGAACCTGGAGCAGGCAAGAAGCAACTTCATCAGTATAAATCAACCGGAATTGTTCAGAAAAAATAACAGACTAATCATTAAAATTGAGAATGATGAACAGGATCAGATCTATATTACCGGCTATTTTACTGGTTTTGACACTCCAATGCATGGCCAGGGATTACATGGTTTCCGAATTTGGAGCAAAAGCTGATGGGGTGACTTTAAATACCCGGACCATCCAGAAAGCCATCGACTACGTCAGTGAAAATGGCGGAGGTCGTCTCGTGTTTGAGGCCGGTAACTGGCTTACCGGAAGCATTTACCTGAAATCGAACGTCACCCTGTATCTGAAAGAAGGGGCTACACTGTTGGGATCAGTCAATCCCTTCGATTTTGTAAAGGACAAAAAGATTGGCTGGATGTCGATGATCTTTGCGGTGAACCAGAAAAATATCGGGATCACCGGAAAAGGGACCATTAACGGTCGCGGATTTATTACGGCCAACAATATGGTCCAGTATATTCATCGGGGTATTTATGAGGATCCGCTGAAACTGGACCGGCCTAATGAGAGTAACCGTCCCCAGAATATCTATTTCCGCGAGTGTGAAAACGTGACCATCACCGGGATCACTTTGCGGGACCCCGCAAGCTGGAACCAGACTTACGATCAGTGCAAAAACCTGTATGTGGAAGGTCTTTATGTCGACAGCAAAGCCTACTGGAACAATGACGGGATTGATGTAGTCGATTGTGACGGGGTGGTGATCAAAAATTCGTATTTCGATGCTGCGGATGATGTGATCTGCTTTAAATCGCACGATGTATCGAAGATCTGCCAGAATGTCGTTGTAGAAAACTGCGTAGGCCGGTCCAGCGCCAACGGACTGAAATTCGGGACGGTATCGCGCGGCGGTTTTAAAAACTTCAAAGTGAAGAATCTGACCATCTTTGACACGTTCCGGTCGGCCATCACCTTTGCTGCCGTAGACGGGGGCGAAATCGAGAATATCGTGGTCGACAGTGTCCGCTCCATCAATACCGGCAATGTGATCTACCTGCGCATTGGCGATCGCTGGAGCCAGGGAAAAAAGCCATCCATGAAAAATATTGTGATCTCGAACGTATATGCTGAAGTCCCCTTTGGAAAGCCTGATGCCGGGTATAATTATGAAGGGCCGGTAGAGGACCTGCCCCGGAATATTTCTCCTGCAAGCATTATAGGCCTGCCGGAATACAAAATTCAGGATGTAACCCTGAAAAATATCGAGATTGTTTATCCGGGGGCTGGTAATCCTTACTATGCTAAACGCGGCCTTACACCTGCCGAGCTCGACAGCATTCCCGAAATGCGGACGGCTTATCCCGAGTTCTCTCAGTTCAAGGAACTTCCTGCCTGGGGCTTTTATATCCGTCACGCCGAAGGGATCCATTTTGATCATGTCGTTCTGAGGGCCCAAAAGAAAGATTACCGTCCGGCTATTGTGATCGATGATGTGAAGGGAGCTTCCTTCAAGGGAATGACATTCAATGAACCTGAAAGTAAAGATAAACAACAGATCTTTCAGCATCAATCGGGTGATGTGATCATTAAGTAAATTTAAATTCCACAAGATCATGATTAAATTTAAAATATATGCAGGACTACTTCTGGTATGCTGTACCCTGGCTCTTTCCGCAAAAGACTATAAAGCATCATTATTTGGCGTAAAGTCGGACGGCATCACCATGAATACAGGTTCTATCCAGAAAGCAGTTGATCTGATCAGCTCGAAAGGTGGTGGTCGCCTTGTTTTTTATGTTGGCCGTTACCTGACCGGCAGTATTCAGCTTCGTTCGAATGTGACCATTCATCTGGAAGAAGGCGCCGTGCTGGTGGGTGTTCCCACGGTTTACGATTATGGCTCTGTGAATGGAGTAAAAGCTTTGATTTTTGCTGAGGCGCAGGATAGCATCGGCATAACAGGAAAGGGTGTGATTGAGGGGCAGGGACCTGCGGTGCTGGACCATATCCGGGCTCAGATCGAAAAAGGATACCTCAAAGAAACGCCCGGCGAGGCCCGTCCGGCTTTAATCGCCATGAACGGATGCTCGGTTGTGACCATTGAGGGGATCAACCTGTTCGATGCCTGCGGTGATGTACAACTGTACCGGAATTGCTCCGGCTTAACCATCAGTACCATAAATGTAAAGAGTGTGATCACCGACGGCAGCTGCGGACTGGTCCTCTCCGGTTGCCGAAATGTCCGGCTGAGCGATTCGTTCTTCCATACGTCGGGCCTGGAAATCAGTTCTGTGGGGCCATCCAACGACGTCCGGATTGCCGGTTGCGTGAATGAAGACGGGAAAAAGCTTCATCCCTGACAGCACAGCATTTAACTGTTTTGTATCTTTCGGTCTTTAATGACTAAGCTTATGACACCACGTGAAAGAGTATTAAAAGCGTTTAAACGATTACCCGGCCTGCCAGACAGAGTCCCTGTCCAGTTTGAGCTTTGCCGGCAACTCACCGACCATTTCGCAAAGGAAATGGGTATCCCGGCCTATTATACCGAAAATCTTTATGAGGATGTGACATACCGGATCAGCGCCAACGAGCTTCGTCTAGCCATGGGCAGCGATGTGGTGGTTACAGGCTCCTCTGTTTCGGACAGCTATAAGATCGTTAAAGACGATGACGGGACCTGGCTCAATGAGTACGGCATGCGGATGAGGCAGGGGAGCGTATACGTGGAAGTGGCGGCCTATCCCCTGGCCCATGCCGAAACCAAAGCTGATATCGATGCTTTCCGGTTTCCTGATCCGTACGCCCCCGGACGGTACCGTGATGCCGAAGCTTTGGTAAAAAAATACAAAGATCAGTACCTCATTATCGGCGATATTGAAGTAACCGTGTTTTCATTGGCGCATCAATTGGCCGGAATGGAAAAGCTGCTCATCGATATGATGATGGAGTCCGAATACGTCATTCCGTTGTTCGAGGCCTGTGCCGGTTTCCAGACAAAGGTTGGGCTGGAACTCATCAGCAGGGGGGTAGATGCCATTTGGTTTGGCGATGACTTTGGAACACAGACCAGCTTGATTCTTCCGCCGGAAATTTTCCGTCAGCAACTCAAACCCATTTACAGAAAGATGGTTGATAGCTTCAAAGCTGCCAATCCTGCCATCATTCCAATCCTGCATTGTGACGGAGCTGTAAGTGAACTCCTTGACGATATCCGGGAAATTGGGTTCGAAGTGTTCAATCCCGTTCAGCCGGGTGTCCCGGGCCATTCGCCTCAGGAGATGAAGAACGCTTTTGGCAGGCAGTTTGCCTTCTGGGGAGCTATCGATCAGCAGGATCTGCTCCCCAATGGGAGTGACGAGGAGCTTGAAAGGGACATCATCGAAAAAATAACCGTCCTTGGGCGTGAGGGAGGTTATATGATCGCGCCGGCGCATATCCTTCAAAATGACGTGACTCCCGAAAGGGTGAAAAAATTTATCGATCTTTGCCTCCGGCATGGCACGATTTATCAAAAAGGCCGGTAATTTTGGATAATGAACAGCAGTCGGACGGCCGGTCACAGCGACCGGCCGCCTGTTCTTTTATAAACAGCGCAATGTCGCGCTTTTTTTGACGTTAAATTCTTAAAAGGAAAATACAGATGAAGGTAGTTATAACCGGAATGTTGCTATTAATCGTTGGCTTGCCCGCAGCGGCCCAGCAGCAGAAGGATCTGACACATTATGTCGATCCGATGATCGGGACAAAGGAAATGGGGCATGTTTTTCCGGGAGCGTGCGTCCCGTTTGGAATGGTACAGCTAAGTCCTGATACCGATACAATCCCTTATGCCGTAAACGGACAGTATAACCCTGAAGTGTACCGGTACTGTGCAGGATATCAGTATAGCGATCAGACCATTGTGGGGTTCAGCCATACCCATTTCAGCGGAACAGGGCATTCCGATCTTTCTGATTTCCTGGTGATGCCTACCGTCGGGAAGCTGCAGCTGAATCCCGGAACGGCCCAACATCCTGAAAGCGGTTACCGTTCCCGCTTCAGGCATGAAACAGAAAAGGCTGAACCGGGTTATTATCAGGTGATGCTCGATGATTACGGGATCAAAGCTGAATTGACAGCCACAGCCCGCACAGGGGTTCACCGTTATACATTTCCAAAAAGCGATGACGCCCATATTTTGCTGGATCTGAACCATGCCATTTATAATTATGACGGGAAGGTTTTATGGTCGTACGTCCGTGTTGAAAACGACACGCTGATCACGGGCTACCGGATTACCCGGGGATGGGCCCGGACAAACTACCTGTATTTTGCCATGGCGTTCTCAAAGCCTTTTAAAAGTTATGGCTGTGAAAATGATGAGAAGCTGATCTATAAGGGGTTCTGGCGACGGTTTGACGAAGAGCACAATTTTCCGGAGATGGCCGGGAAGAAGCTGCGGACCCACTTTGATTTCACGACGGGCGAGGGTGAACAGATCAGCGTGAAGCTGGCGCTTTCGGCGGTCAGCACGGAAGGGGCTGTTAAAAACCTGCAGGCCGAAGCGCCTGATTTTAATTTTGACCGGATCAGAGCACAGGCAAAGGAGCAGTGGCAGAAGGAACTGGGGCGGATCGTGATCGACGCTTCGCCCGAAAAGAAGACGACCTTTTATACGGCGCTTTACCATACGGCTATCAATCCGGTGCAATACATGGATGTGGACGGCAAATACAGGGGACTGGACCATAACATTCATCAGGCCGACGGATTTGTGAATTATACCGTGTTTTCCCTTTGGGATACTTACCGGGCGCTTCACCCGCTCTTTACGTTGATCCAGCCGGAGCGTACGTCGGATATGGTGAATTCGATGCTGGCCCATTACGATCAGAGTGTGCATCACATTCTGCCGGTGTGGAGCCACTTTGGCAATGAGAACTGGTGCATGATCGGTTACCATGCGGTGCCGGTGATCGCCGATGCATGGATCAACGGCATCCGTGGATTTGACGGGAAGCGGGCATTGGAAGCCTGTGTCGCTTCGGCCAGGCACCGGGCTTATGCCAATATCGGTGACTACATGGACCTGGGTTATGTGCCGTACGACAAAAATATCGTGGGATCGTCGATTACGCTCGAATATGCTTACGACGACTGGTCCATTGCCCAACTGGCAAAATCGCTGGGCGAAACTGATATTGCCGGCGAATTTGAGAAACGCGCAGCAAACTGGAAAAACCTGTTTGACGACCGGAAAGGTTTTGTGAGGGCCAAAGACAGCAAAGGCAACTGGAAAGAACCCTTCGATCCGATGCATACGGCCAATGAAGGCTTTATCGAAGGAAATTCCTGGAATTATTCACTCTATGTTCCGCAGGACATTTCCGGACTGATCAGTAAAATGGGAGGGAACGACCGCTTTGCCGAACACCTCGACTCGCTTTTCAGCATGTACATGCCCGACAAGTATTTTGCCGAAACGGAAGATATCACCCGCGAAGGTCTGATCGGCTGTTATGTGCACGGGAATGAGCCCAGTCATCATGTGGCCTACATGTACAATTGGGCGGGTAAACCCTGGAAAACCCAGGAACGGATCCACCAGATCGTGAACACGATGTACCTGAACAAGCCTGACGGCCTCTGCGGCAATGATGACTGCGGGCAAATGTCGGCCTGGTATATTTTCTCTTCGCTTGGATTTTACCCGGTGTGTCCCGGATCGGGTGAATATGCCGTTGGTTCGCCTTCGGTGAAGCAGGCTGTTGTTCAGCTTGGAGCGGGAAAGACACTCACGGTGAAAGCCAATAATCTGTCTGATAAAAATATCTATATTCGCTCGGCCACGCTGAACGGTAAACCTTTCAATCCGGTTAGGTTATTGCAGAAGGATATTGCCGGGGGAGGCGAGCTGATCTTTGAGATGAGCGGCAAGCCCAATAAGGAGCGGGGAAGATAGCAGGGGACCGGAAAAAGGAGACGGGAGACGGGAGAACGGAAGAGGGTGGCAAGGTGACAGGGCAAAGGGCAGAGAGCATGGAGCAGAGGGTATGGAGACAAGAGCTCTCCTGTCTTACGACTTACGACTTGTTACTTACGACTTGTTACTGCTTTTTCCTGATCCCGATTACGTTGGGGATTTCCCAAAAGTGATCATTGTCGTCGTTGGGGCGGGAGTTGGAAATATAGCTGCCGTATTTGGCGATGACGGTATCTCCGGTATTGATGTAAAGGCTCGCTTCCGGGCCTCCCTCCAGGTAAACGGTTGTGCGGATGCCCGGCAACAGTTTTTGCAGGTAACCGATCATGGCCCGGTGCGTATAGGGGGACCGGGTGAAGACGATGTACAGGTTTTTGAGCGTATCGGTTGCTGCCACGACCATGCTGCACGATTGATCAGGCCGTTTGCTGAACGCCATCGCTTCGCCCTCACCACTGATCATGCGCATGCCCTGGCAGAACGAATGGTAAAGGTGTCTGATCGAGTCCCATTTCTGACAGGTGATATCGTAGATCTCAAACGGCGGTTTGGTAGTGTCTTTCGGGTGCATGGCCAGCATGGCGTTGTTATTGGTTGTTTTCTTCGGGTTGTTCAGGTGTCCGTAGTTTTTCATGTAGCCTTTATTCGTGTGGCCGCGGTTGTAATTATACATTCCGGCATTCACCACGATATTCTGATTAAACTCAGCGGCCCAGCCGGGCGCCGTGCGTAGTTTCTTTCCATGTTCCGATGCAGTAAGGAATTCAAATTCAAACCGGGATGGGTCAATTTTAAGGACCGTCAGCCGTGAATCATTGACAACCGATTTGTCGGGTGCGTCGATCCCGGCGTATTGCATTCCTTCCATGAGGTCCTTCCACGGAATATCGCCGACGGGGGACTCCTGGGCGGTTGCCCCTATGCTGATCAGGGAAAAGAGGAGGATGTTGCGGATAAGCCTCATGAGGTTATGTCAAAGTCAAATTTGGTATTTTTGAACGGGAACAGGTCAAATAATTCACCCGAATAATAGAATTCATAAGCTACAGATCCGAATGAGTAGCGTTTTCCCTTAATATCGATCCCGGAGCCGCCAACTGCCGGATCTTTTTTTGGAACAGATACTTCGTAGCCGATGTTGAATAAGGTAGCCAGAATCTCGGGGCGATCGCTGATGGGATAGCCCGAACGCTCCCATTGGGTCTTCATTTGCTTGACATTCAATGCGGCGTAAAGATAGGAATAGAAATGATTTTTATATGAGGTCAGCCTTTCGAAACGTTCCTGTTCAATATTCGCGGTTTTAAAGTCGAGCAAGTTTTCGTATGATTTTCCCAGATAAAAGATCGACGTACTGTCTTTCAGGTTCCTTTCAATGGTTTGGGCGGTGGGGACCTTAATGCCGGTCACGCCCAGAGAGAAGGTGGTTTCGACCGACAGTATTTTCAGCGGGCCGATCCACTTTTTATAGGCTTCACGATCGGAATTGAACAACCGGATCTGTTCACCGACCAGTACAGAGACAATTAAACGGGGTTCAACACCGGTTAAGCGGGCCACCGAATCGATCAGGTGCTTATCTTTGGCCACTGCCATTTTAAAGTCCTGCCATTCCGGGATATTCATCCACTCGAATACGCTTTTGGTTTGTAAAGCGAGCTGCTCCGGATCGGTTTTCTCTGTGAAAGCATCCACTTCGCTTTGATAAACCAGGTTGTCCTGCATATAAAGGTTCACCGCTTCCAACATACGCCGGGCCTCCTTTATATTCCGGGTTTGATAATAAGCGTGCTGAATATAAAAGGCATTTGCCGGATAATACCGGGCCAGAACCGAGAGGTTATGTATCAGTTTCGCTTCCGTATAGCTGATCGTCACGGAGTCTTTTTCTGATACCTTCCCATATTTATCTTTGATTTCCTGAAAGTACCGGTCATTCAGATCGACTACTCCCGGATCGTCAGTCAGATGCAGCTTGACTGCGAAAAAGGCTGCTGTTAA
>JBDKTZ010000127.1:0-13442 GCA_039679975.1 Prolixibacteraceae bacterium | reverse complement strand
GTATTCTCCGGAGCGTCATGCGACGCTCCCCTGTGTGCAATGATATCGACCTGTGAAAAAACAGGCACACTGAACAACATGCTTAATACAAAAACAATTTTCTTCATTATCAATAAACTTAAGTTTTACGATGCTTTTTATTCAATCTTTAAAGATGCAATTTTTAACGAAACCACAGGCTGGTACCTGCTTAAAAAATCTTACTTTTGTGAGATTTAAGGTCGCGGACCTGTTTCTTATTCTACCGTTTACAAGTTACTATAATCTGTTATAATCAACATATGTTACATTCAAATATTTCGAACCACTTCATATTCCCATGACAAAAACAATACAATTGTTTACGGTATTCTTTCTGAGAGCCTTTGCGAGGCTTCCTTTTTGGATGATTTATATAATTTCCGATTTTCTTTACGTCATCATCTTTCATATCGTACGTTACCGCCGGAAAGTAGTTTACAACAACCTGAAAAATTCGTTCCCCGAAAAGAGTAAGTCTGAAATTGACCTGATCGCGCACCGGTATTATCGTCATTTTTGTGATCTTATTCTTGAATCAATAAAAGGGCACAGGATGAGTGCAAAAGATATCAGCCAGAGATTCAAACTAAATGGCATTGATAGGATAAACGCTTATGCCGAACAAGGGAAAAGCATTGTTCTGATAGGCATGCACTATAATAATTGGGAGTGGAGTGCACTGGCCCAACCTTTCGCCCGTCATCAGCTCCTGATTGTTTTTAATCCGTTGCGCAATAATGATCCCATGGAGAATTTCCTGACAGAAATGCGCGAACATTACGGAAGCAAAACAGTCCCGATAAACCATTCGGCCAGGACAGCCATGCAGTTCAACAAAGCGGGAAAGCCCACTTGCCTGTTTCTGGCTGCCGATCAAACACCACCGCGACAGTCACATTTCTGGACTACCTTTCTTCACCAGGAAACTCCCTTTTTCCAAGGGCCCGAGCGTATCGCGATAAAAACCAATCAACCTGTTTTTTTCCATCATACACGAAAAACAGGACGCGGGAAATATGAAGTAAATCTGATCGAACTTTTCCCCGAACCAGAGAAGGTTGAACCCAACACGATTTTACTTACCTATGTAGATATGATGGAGAAAATCATTCAGGAGAAGCCGGAATACTGGCTTTGGTCGCACCGCCGATGGAAACACAAGCGCCCCGAGAACGCGCCGTTAATACCCAGACAATAAGATGAACGCGGACCAGGTTATATGAGTAACAACCAATAAATGACAGATTTATGAAAAAATCGATTTTTACTTTTATCAGCCTTCTTTTTTGCATTTCTTTATTTGCACAATCGGGAATAGTCAGGGATAACCTGTCCATGAAAAGTACGATCTTAAAAGGTGACCGAAAATATGCCATTTATCTGCCGGCAGATTATGAAAATTCGCAACGCAGCTATCCGGTTCTTTATCTGCTTCACGGAAGCGGAGACGACCAGACAGGCTGGATTCAGTTTGGCGAAGTTTTACACATTGCAGACAAAGCTATTGCCGAAGGAAAGTCCACGCCAATGATCATTGTTATGCCTGACGCCAATACCGGTCAGAGGGGGTACTTCAACTCCATTGATGGCAGCTGGAATTACGAGGATTTCTTTTTTAAGGAATTTATCCCGTTTATTGAAAGGGAATACCGAATCAAGGCAGAAAAACGCTACCGAGCTGTTGCAGGCCTGTCTATGGGAGGAGGAGGTACGTTCATTTACGCACTACATCACCCTGAATTATTCTCATCCGCATGCCCTCTAAGCGCCGCCGTGGGTCCGCTCACCCCTGAAGAAACCAAATTTTACCTGGAAAAAAGAAAGGAAAACACGAATATCTCTGATGAGCAGATAACGAAATACTACCAACAGTACAGCGTTCTGAACCTGATCAAAAATATGCCCCAGGAAAATAAGAACGCCGTTCGCTGGTATATTGATTGCGGTGACGATGATTTTTTGTATGAAGGAAACGCCTTAGTCCACATTGCCATGCGTAAAGCTGAGATCGGACATGAATACCGTGTCCGCGACGGCAAACATTCCTGGGTATACTGGCGATCCGCATTGCCTGAAGTCCTGGATTTTGTGAGCCAGGCGTTTCATCAAAACTAAGAGCGGAAACGGGAGACCGGAAACCGGAAACCGGCGGAAAGGTGACAAGGTAATAGCGTAGAAAACGAACCTTGTAACCCCGGTACCCTGCAACCCTGCTACCCTGTTCTGTCTTGAGTCTCTTTATGACTTTACGATCAGCATGGAGGGACCGTCATCCAGCCATCTGTTTTGTGAATCGATCAGTTTTTTCCAGCTTTCCAGACTGATCAGCATCAGGTCGTATTGCTTCAGAAAATCCTTTTCCGGTAAATTGCCTGACTCTATGACAATATGATCTGGTGCATATTGTTCGATAGCTCTGAGAGCCTCTTTTATTTCTTCTGTAATCCTGGTTTCTCCTGATCGATTAGATACAGTAACCTGAGATCCCGCATAGGTGATCAATCTACGTACAAATTCGATCAGGGAATGATCTCCTGATCCAAAAATGGGCAAAAACACCTGATCTGCTTTTTGAAAACCGTGATCGATGAGGATGCCGACAGGCACATTGCTCTTTGCCACAATTTGACCTGTCGCCCCGGCAAATGGAGAGTCTTTGAGAAATTTTTTATTCTCTCTCACGCCGTCTATGAAATATTCGGGATGGAAAATGGTTCTGGAATAGCCCAGAAGTTTGCCCAAAAGGCTTTCCTGATAAATAGAATGGCCGATACCAACCAATAAAAGATCATAGTCACCCTTATTGGCCGTTTCGATGATATCCGATTCAATATCCTCCGAAAATTTAAACATTGTATGAATGTGCTGGTTCAGCTTTTGGGACTCGGAAATAAGAGGCATAAAACTTTCCCTTTCGTAACCTTCGATCTTATATGTATTGAACAATCCGCTTGGAGACAAATGAAGGGCGGTAATCGCAGAATTGCCGTTACTGTTTCTTGACAGATAGTTGGCAAGTTTCAGGAGTGTTCTTCCCATTTCCGGTTTTCCGAACGAAATAAGGATCCTGAATTTACTCATTTCCTTCATCTCTTTTCTGACTACCGATTCCTTCTTTTTAAAGAACTTATCAATAAGCCGGAGTGCCGGAGCAGTCATAAAGGTCGTAACCAGGGCCATAATCACCAACATGGCGAATATCTCCGGAGTCATTACTCCCAGGTCGTACCCGATGTTCAGGGCTACGAGCTCCACCAGCCCTCTGGTATTCATCAGGGCTCCAATGGAAAGGCTGTCGCGCCAGTTCTGACCAATAAATTTCGCAGCCAAAGCGCTGCCTGCAAATTTTCCAATCACCGCAACGAGAATTACCAGGCCGCAGACTATCCATAAACCCGGATCGTTCAGCAACCCGATTTCTGTTCGCAAGCCTGTGAATACAAAAAAGAGGGGAAGCAACAAAACAAGCGCCACATCTTCAACCTTTTCGATGAAGATCTGTTTAAATCTTTGGTTTTCGGGCATGACCGCGCCGGCCATAAAGGCGCCAAAAAGCGCATGGATGCCGATGACTTCCGTTGTATAAGACGAGAGGATCAAAACCAGAAAGAAAATTCCCACGACCGGTTTACTCAAATTCTCACGGGAAGCGTGAAGGTCGCCCACCCTCTTCAAAAAAGGCCGGATGACTTTCAGCATCACCAACACATAGCCGGCAGCCATAAGTATCGTGGGTACCGAGCTCATGAACGAACCGGCCTTGACAATGGCAATAACCGCTGCAAGCAATGACCATGCGGTAATATCGTCGGCAGCGGCACATGTAATCACGATCGTACCCAACCGGCTTTTATGCATATCCCGTTCCTGGACAATTCTAGCCAAAACCGGAAAAGCTGTTATACTCATCGATATTCCCAGAAACAGGCCAAAAGAGATGAACGGTATTCCCTCAGGGGCAAACGACTCATAAACAAAATAAGCCAGTCCCATTCCCAGGGTAAACGGAATAATAATACTGGCATGACTCACCACTACAGCTTCATTCGCCTGGTGACGGAGCACCTTCAGGTCCAACTCCATCCCCACCACAAACATAAAGAGGATCAAACCAATCTGGCTCAGGAACTGAAGATTGCTTAACGAATCGGCAGGGAAAAGAAAGCCGGAAAATTCAGGGAAATATATACCAACCAGCGATGGACCCAGTACAATACCGGCAACAATTTCTCCGATCACAGCCGGTTGTCCTATTTTTCTGCAAATCCAGCTGAATAAACGGGCTGCCACCACGATCGTTATAATCTGCAAAAGCAATATCGCCAGCGGATGGGTAAAATTATGGACAAACGCGTCGGCAAACATCGACCATTGGTTCTTTCCTGCTCCGGCATCAATGATTTCCCTGCCCGCTTCGAGATTCTTTTTCCCTAACTGAATGATCCAGTACATCAGGGCCGAAAACCCTCCGATTATTCCCGTGTAAAAGATCAGGTTTCTCCATCGCTTCATCTTTCAAGAATTTATTATTCTGTGAAAACAAAAATGAGAACAATAATCCTAAAAAAACCCGGGAAACCCGTAAATGCAACCGAAAGTGTAATAAACGGGAAAAAAAATGTAATAAACCCAACAGGATATGTAAAATATAATCAGCTAAAGCTTTACTTTTTTCAGGAAATCTTTCCGGTAAGCATCCCCCAAGGTGAGGATCAATGGTTTTCCTGATGGCTGAGTCAGATTGGTAGTGATTTCATCGTGCGAAAAGAACTGTACCGAATGCATGGCAATTACTTCCTTTTTACTGACCTGACAGAAATCCTGACCGGGCAGGTATTGCAATAATTTTTCGAATGAGATATTTTTCAGGATAAGAATTTTCCCGTCATACAGCCAGGCTTCCTTGTCTCGGCTGTCATTGGCCGAAGCCACCACGTAAGCGATCTGGTCAAAAAACAGCAGGGTTTTTCCTTTATCCGTGTTTATCTGAATAAAATTCTTTGCCTGACTGTGACGGCCCAGGCGTTCCTGAGCCTTCTCAATCGCCAGTTGTAAACGCTCTTTTTTTACCGGCTTCCTGATATAGTCAACGGCATTCAGATCAAAAGCTTCGGCGGCATACTCTTTATAGGCAGTGGTGAAAATAACCGGCTTTCCGTCCAGAAGATTCGCGATGCTTAACCCGTCCATCCCGGGCATTTCAATATCGAGAATGCACAGGTCAAACTCCAGAGCAGGAAGTTCATTCAAAAAAGCTTCTGCACTGTTAAATGCTTTGACCACCTCCAGTTCGGGAATTTGTTCGCAAAGCAATTTCAGATACTTCAAGCCGGGCAGTTCATCGTCCAGCAACAAGCATTTGATTTTTGTGGTCAAGTAAATTGATTTTTAGAAATGCGTTATAAACATCATCTTCCGTATATCTTTCCAGTTTGAAAGCGTCCTGATACAGTATTTTAAGCCTCTGTTCCAGTATTTGCAATCCAATGCCTCCATGCGCCTTGTTTAACGGCGTTTTTCCCGAGATTTTATTGGATACGGACAAGTAAAACGTGTTGTTGCGAAATCCAAAAATAACCGAGATAAACGCGTCGGAACTTTGAATATCCGTATGCTTAAATGCATTCTCAATCAAATCGACCGAAATCAGGGGAGCCAAAAGTTCCTGATTAAACAGCGGTTCGCTTTCATCAATCTTCAATTTTATTTTGAGATCGAAAAGCGGGCTCAGTTTAATTTTATTAATTTCGATCAGATTTCGGGCAAATTCAATTTCCTCGCGCGGGGTCACGAATTTTCTGCGGCTTTCATACAAAATATAATCCAGCACGTTAGCCAGCTTATCCAATGCATAATACGTCTGGTAAGCATGCGATTGGATCGAGTTCAGCACATTCTTAAAAAGGTGAGGATTTAGTTTCGATGTCAGCGTCTCAAGCTGAAGATTATTGATCTTCAGCTCAAGATCCTGATATTTATCCTCGATGACCCCGCTTTTTCTTTCCGCCCGTATCAGCCGCAAGATCAAATAAACTACAACAACTGACAGCAGAACGGCAAGGCATAGAACAACAAAAAAAACACCGTACCCGGTCGTTTTTAAATCCATAGAACGTTGTTTAGTTTTTTTGCAAAAATAAAACCTTTTATTCGTTCGCGAAACGTATCAGCCGATTATAATTCTGATTTACACGGTACGTCATCCAGTATGTCATGGACGATCTGTTTATGCTGCCGCTGAAACTTGTTTAATAACCATTGTTTCAATGTAATCAGATCTTTAAATTTCAGCCATTTTTTTGATTTTTGCAATTCCTTGCGAAACATCCCGGCATCATCATTCACATTTTCAAGCATCAGCATCTGAAACTCAAGCATATTATTAATTGTATTCATGTTTATACCCGTTTCATTTATACCCATTTCAATTGAGATCTCAATTTTTATTTCATGGTGATTTCTTTGAACTCGCCTATCAATATTAAGCCGGACGAAAGCCCCTGCGTTCACGGCTCGTTTCATAGTAAAAAAATTCCGGCTCCAGGAGCGTACAAGGTTTAAAAATTACCCCATCAACCCCCGCTTTTACGCTGTTGAGCATGCTTTTTTTTGATCTTCTGCAAGAGGTGATCAACGGAGTATACGGATAGACTTCATGAAGAAAGCTAACAAAGCTTTTTGAGATGTTCCGTCCTTTTAAACACAAGGCATATGCCCCGGCTCTAATCCTGGAGGTGATTTCGTCCATACCGGGACCCGTTGCACAAATAACCGGCACTGAGCTTTCCGTACAAATCGTTTTAAGCACTCTGCCCGACACCCACCGCCCTACATAGAGCCCCGACGCGCTGGTCCCATCAAGTTTTTTCATCAAACCGGAAGATCCGGATAAAAGAATATGCCACGGATGAAGCGACAGAACAAGAAGCCGTTCATTCCCGGGAAATAATCTTTTAAGTCTTTCTTCTCCCGGAAATAAAAAAAAGTGTACCAGTACGGCCTCTGCATCGGTTGTCTTCATATGAAATTCATTCGTGGTCGACAACAGTGCGGAAACCAACCGCCCCTTCAACCGGAAACCCCTGGCTGAATAGAGAAATTCCGGTTTGGATGAACTATAAAGGGGCCCCACATAGAACCACCTGCTTAGCATACCATCGTTTGACAAACCGATTGTTCCATGGTAAGCTACTGTCTTGTTCGCTATGAGTTCCCGTATGTTTTCCATTCCGTATCGATTTTCCAGCAAACTTACAGTTTAAAGATTGCCCGTCAAGGAGCTCTGTTTCTGACCGAACGGAAAATGTAACAGGAATGCAAAAGAATGTAATAAAAGGCCTTCGGCCCGGATAAAATCGGAAATTTCCTCATTCATGCGCCGCATACTCCTTGATTTACCGTTATCAACAAAATCCTGCTTCGCGTTGTTCTCTAAGTAAAAATGCATGGCTAAAATTCCGGTAATATCACTGTTCGACAGGGACACAGTGAAGCATTTACGCTTCCCGTTTTCATTTTTTTTACTTCCGGTCTTTTTATTTGCACTTAGTCAGACTGCAACTATCAATTGGCCTGCGGCAATTCTTGCATGTTTGGTTCTGCACCTTTTCATTTTTCCTTCAAGCAACGGCTATAACAGCTATCAGGACCGGGACGAAAGCAGCATCGGAGGATTAAAATATCCGCCAAAAATATCAGAGAACCTGTATTATGTGACTCTTTACCTTGATCTTGCAGGAATACTGCTTGCACTCGCCGTATCTCCTTTCTTTGCGCTTGAGGTTCTGATTTTCATCGTCATGTCACGTCTTTACAGTTACCGGAAAATCAGATTGAAAAAATATCCTGTGGCGGGCTTTTTAATTGTTTTCATTTTCCAGGGCGCTTTTGTTTATCTGATGGCGCTCACATCATTCATCCTGTTCCCCGACGCAAATCTTTTTTCGGCAAACCATCTTATGGGGATGGCAGTCGCAAGCTTGTTCATCGGAAGCATCTATCCGT
Source organism: Prolixibacteraceae bacterium (assembly GCA_039679975.1). Lineage (GTDB taxonomy): Bacteria > Bacteroidota > Bacteroidia > Bacteroidales > Prolixibacteraceae > JBCFBK01. Next base: position 5,417 of record JBDKTZ010000127.1, on the reverse strand, counting down.
TAACTCAAATATACCAGCATGAGGCCGACAAAAAAGACGGGGTCACCAGTCTCAGTTATCAACTTGGATACAAGGGAACCTTCCTCTTTTCAGGAATTTTGTTTGCTTCAGGAATGCTGTTGCTCTTTCTGATGTTCAGCATAAAAAAGCAATACCTGGCTGCGATTCTTTTTATTATGTCCGTTCTGCCCGTCGTTATTCTTCTTATCCGGTGGTTTGGTCTTGTCATGAAAAATATCGCCCACGCGAATTATGAAAATACAATGATGTTTAACCGGGTTTCATCCTGGTGCATGAACGTGTATTTCAGCATCCTGATCCTGAACAATTATTTAGATTTTCTTTGAGATGAGCCGGATTATTTCCATAGGAACCGCCGTGCCGTCATATCAGGTGAAACAAGATGATATTCTTGATTTTATGCAAACTGCATACAGAAATGAAATCGCCTCCCGCAAACTTAATGCGCTGTTTCACGGCAGCAATATCCAAACCAGACACTCTGTTGTTCCCGATTTTGGAAAAAATGAAACAGCAAATGCTGTGTTTCGGGAAGGGGAAAGCCCTGATGTAGAAAAGCGACTTACTTTATTTAAAAACAATGCGGCAACGCTGGCCATGGATGCAATTGGGGCGGCATTCCGGAAACTGGATTCATCGCCGGAAGCGCTTATCGTTACCCATCTGATCACGGTGACCTGTACCGGTTTGTCGGCACCCGGCCTGGATGCCGAATTAATTGAGCAGTTAGGTCTGCCCAACGACATCTTCCATACGTCCGTTAATTTTTCAGGGTGTAACGCGGCCTTTCCGGCAATGAAAATAGCCGATCTGATCACACAAACCGATAAAAATGCCATCGTACTTGTTGTATGTGTTGAGTTATGCACCATCCATTTTCAACCTAAAATCACTACCGATCATCTGCTTTCGAACACGATCTTCGGCGATGGTGCTGCTGCCATGATCCTGGTCTCCGACGATTATGCCGGCCGGTATTGTCAGGCCGGGTTGTCGCTGAAAGGCTTTTATTCGTACCTGCTTGCAGACGGAAAGGAACTGATGGGGTGGAACATCACGCCTGCCGGTTTTGAAATGATTTTAAATGCACGGCTTTCTGCATTAATCGGCAAAGAAATCGCCAAGGTGATAGCCCTCGCGGGACAGAAACTGGGTATTGCACCTGTGGATGCCGATTATTGGGCGGTCCATCCCGGGGGAAGGAAAATACTTGATATTGTAAAGACCAGACTTGAAATTGAACGTGAAAAAATAAGCTGTTCGTACCAGGTATTGCGCGAGTATGGCAACATGTCGTCGCCCACCGTTCTTTTTGTTCTTGAAGAAATCATGTGTTCGGTCAGTCCCGGACAAACGGTTTTTGCCATCGGATTTGGCCCCGGAATTAATGTAGAAACTTCGCTGTTCGTGTATGAAGAATAAATTCACATATCGTTCCGGACAAACTGAACAAATGGATGTACCCGGCATCCCGCGCGAACTCCTTCAGCAAAACCTTCGTGAACTCGACTTATTGAACCATGCGTTAGGCGGCCATTCGGCAACGCTGGAAGGAATAAAAAAACTGATCACAGACAAAGGCAGGTCATACCAAATTGCCGACCTGGGAAGCGGCAGCGGCGATTCGTTAAAACAAATCGCGCTGTGGGCCAGAAAAAACAAGATAAAAGTAATCCTTACCGGAGTAGATAATAAGGCTGATGCCATTGACTATCTCTGCTTCCGCTGTTCCAGGTTCCCCGAAATACAAGGTCTGGTTTCAGACTATAAAGATTATCTCAATAAGACTCAGTCTCCTGATATTATCCTGTGTTCTCTTTTTTGTCATCATCTAAGCGATATTGAATTAGTTTGGCTTTTTCAGAAGCTTGCAGAGAAAGCCCGGGTAGGCTTTATTGTCAACGATTTAGAAAGAAATAAATTAGCCTGGTACGGGGCAAAAATTCTCACAACCGTATTAAAAGGGACTTCATTATCTAAAAATGACGGCCCCATCTCTGTGCTCCGCGGATTTAAACGGGAAGAACTTCATCATTTGCTGAAACAAGCCGGAATACAAAGATACGAACTGCACCAAAGATGGGCTTTCCGGTATTTGATTATTGCCAGATCATCAGTCACACAAAGTAATCATCATGCCAATACAGATGGGAAATGATGAAAAACAAACTGCCGTTCTGATAGCCGGGGCCGGGCCCGCGGGACTGATGATGGCCTGTCAGCTGGCCATTCTGGAAACGGATTTTCGTATCATTGACAGGAAAAAGTTGCCCGCTGCATACTCCGGAGCCTTAATTATCCACGCACCCAGCCAGGAAATACTCGATGAAATGGGTCTGTTGGACCCGGCAACTAAGGAAGGGATACCGGTCCATACGTTGTCGTTGGTATTTCGCGGAAAAAAAACGATCAGACTAAAGCTAAAAGATCTGACACGTGACCTCGGCCCGTTCCCGAACATGCTGATGCTCGAACAGTCAAAAACAGAGCAATTGCTTATCGGGTTCCTTCAGAAATACGGACGCCGGGTAGAGTGGGAAACGGAAGTCACCCATTTCAAAGAGAATAGGGATGAAATTGTCACAGAAGTCAGGGCAACGGACGGAAAAACTGAAATGATCCGTTCACAATACCTGATCGCCGCCGATGGAGGGAGCAGCATGATCCGGAACAATCTGAAAATCCCGTTTATTGGAAAAACACGTTCCTTCCCGCTATGTATCACTGATTGTCAGGCCAACCTGGACCTGCCTCCCAACGAAATTTGCTTTTGCTTTTCAAAAGAGGCTTCAGCCGGATTTTTCCCCATTTCACGACAACGATGGAGGATCGATCTGACTTCTCCCCGCTTAAAGAAGACTAAGCCGGGTTTTGAAAATATTGAAAGCGATTTCGGTTCAATGGTAGAAATGAACATCCGGATCAAAAACCCGGATTGGTTTTCGATATTCCGTTCACACCGGCGTTTTGCCGCTTCTTTTCGGTCATCCCGCTGTTTTTTGATCGGTGATGCCGCTCATGTTTTCAGCCCCGTCGGCGCTCGCGGAATGAACAGCGGGTGGGAAGACGCGCGCAACCTGGCAGGGAAAATAGCTTCGGTCTCTGCCGGAACAGCCGATCCTGCCCTCCTTGACCGGTACGAAAAAGAACGAAAACCTCCGGCCCGAAAAACAGCAAAAGTAACCGATCTGCTTTTTATACTCTTTGCCTCTCCCCGCTTTCCCTGGAAGCCTATACGCCTCTATCTGTTGCCTCACGCGATCAGTCTGGCCTTTCGCAGTAAAATAATCCGAACACTGATCTTTCGTGCAGTCTCCGGAATCCGTTATGTCCGGAGTCACCGCATTGAGCTGAACGAAAAAGCCGGGCAACCGGACATGTTCGATGAAAAAAAATTTGGCTTCTGGCAAAAATGGCTGTATTACAGCAGCATTTTGTTTGCTTTTTTCGGAATAGCGTTGGCGTTATATGGTGATAACATACTCTTTCGTCCCTATTTCAGGATGTTGGCACAAATCTTCTGGCAACAGAACACGTTTCCACCTCAGGCTGATCATTTTCGCGCGCTGGTTTCCGGCCCCCTGGGCGGGACGATTGCATGCGCATACATCATGCTGGCGTTCGTCGCCCGCTACCCCTTCAAAAACCGCGAACGTTGGTCAAGAAACGCTGTTGTTCTGGCTTTTGGATCCTGGTTTATCCTGGACTCGGCCGTGTGCCTGTATTACCAGGTCTACTTCCAGGTATGGGCCATCAATATGTTCTCTCTGTTGCAAAAAGCTCTTCCCCTGATTTTCACATGGAAAGCGTTCAATCACAAACGATCTGCCACAGCACCTTAATGTTGCGTATGGAACCACTATGCCGAGGCTTTATCCAGCTTTTCCAGCTCTTCCGTGTTCAGCTTCAGGTGAGCAGCCTCTGCAAAGGCATTCAGATGATCGCTGCTGGTAGCGCTTGCAATGGGGGCAGTGACCACCGGCTGATGAATGAGCCAGGCAAGCGCAACCGCCGCCATCGATACCTGGTGTTCTTCGGACAGTTCATCCAACATTTTCAATATTCTTCCGCCTCTTTCATTAAGATACTTTTTAATTCCGGCACCCCGGGCGCTTTTTTCCAGGTCGGCTTCGCTCCGGTACTTCCCGCTAAGAAAGCCACTGGCCAATGAATAATAAGTGATCACAGCCAAATTCTCAGCTTCACAGATTGACGCCAGTTCCCTCTCAAAATCGTGACGGTCAAAAAGATTATAGTTGGGCTGCAAAACCTCGTACCTGGGCAATCCCAGCTGCTTTGATGCGTTCAAAGAGGCCCTCAATCGTGACGGAGAAAGATTTGAAGCGCCTACATAACGGACTTTTCCTGCCTCAATCAGCTTCCGGTAGGCACCGAGAGTTTCTTCTACCGGAGTCTTGTCATCGTCCCAATGGGTAAGGTACAGGTCAATGTAATCGGTTTGCAGCCTCCTCAGCGAATCGTCTGCTGCTTTTAAAATATGTTTTTCGGATATATCCTTTTGCGGAGTTCCAAATGCTGAACCCACTTTCGTAATGATGGTCAGTTCGTCGCGGTCACCCCAGTGTTTCATCCATTTTCCGATAATGGTTTCAGATTCTCCGCCCTTATTCCCCGGAGCCCAGTGGGAATAGCTGTTGGCCGTGTCAATGGTCTTAAAACCCAGATCAAAAGCTTCATCAAGAATGGAAAATGAAGCTTTTTCATTTAATGTCCATCCAAATACATTGCCCCCGATAATGACGGGAGCTGCTTTCAAATCGGTATTCCCTAATTTTTTGTAAATCATAGTAGTAGCATCTAAAGTTATTAATTATGGTTCGATCGGAAGCCGGTGAAAAGGTATCCTCTTCTGCGTCCCTGTTCTGTCTTCTGTCTTGCATCTTGTGTCTTGATACGTGTGTCTTAAAAAATATACCTCAACTTAACTCCTCCGTAATAATTACGGGGCATTCCCGGATAATAGTACCGTGGCTCAGCGCCACCCGCAGATGTCGCATTAATCAGGATGGACGATGCATATTTCTCATCTGCAACATTATTCACCCCCACGTTCGCTTCTGCAGAAAAGTGTCCGGAAAATTCCTTTCTGTATCCCATTTTGAGGTTCAGCAAATTCCATTCTTCACTATACAAGGTATTGGCATCGTTCATCGGCATGCTTCCGGTGCATTCATATCCTGAGTAAAGCCAGAGTCCATTCCCGTAATGAAACCGGATGCCGGCGCTGATCCTTTTGTCCGGCACACCCGTCAGATCATTCCCTGAAAAATCATTTTCTCCATCCCTGAAATCCACAAAACGATGAAAATCGAAAGACGCATGAAGATATGGAGAAACTATGAAATCAGGTGATACATGCAACTCATAATCTCCGG
>JBDKTZ010000087.1:0-1788 GCA_039679975.1 Prolixibacteraceae bacterium | reverse complement strand
CGATTGAAGAGCTGCTCTTCGGTTTTTCCCTGATCTCGTTCGGAAGCATTTCCTGTTTTGAAGGTACGGCTGTTTTGCCTTGCTTTTTATCTTCGAGATACTGCAAAAGATCTTTCTTTTGTACACGCCCATGTTCGCCAGAGCCCTGGATACGATCCAATTCTTCAAAACTGATCTTTTCTTCCCGGGCGATATTCAGTACAAGGGGTGAATAAAAACGCCCCGATCCGGGCTCTTTTCCCAGGGGTTCGGAATTTTTTTCAGCGGCAACTTTCAGTTCCGGCGACTCCGAAGCCTTCCGTTCATCCGTCTCTTTATCTTTGGCTTCCTGCGTCTTTTCTATGGCTTCAGTCTTTTCCTGATCTTCCCCTTCTTCTCCCTCTACCTGAATGATGGCAACGATTTCACCAACTGGCACAAGATCATTCTCTTTGTACAGGATTTTAGCGATGACACCATCAACCGGCGAGGGAATTTCAGAATCAACTTTTTCGGTTGCCACTTCGAACATGGCTCCGTCTTCTTCGATTTTATCACCTTCTTTTACAAACCATTTGGTGATTGTGGCTTCCTGAACACTCTCTCCAAGCTTTGGCATCTGTACTTTGAACTCTGACATACACTTAATCTATTATTTAACAATTGCGGTTATCCTCAAATTTCACCACTAAAAACAAGCTGCTGATTGAAATGTTCATGCCGGGCATTTGATTAATTTGGAATGTTTTCCTCTTTCGGAAAATAAGAAAAAACAGAAATTTTCAGCTAACTGAAGCAGGAGAAAAATATGTTACCAAAACAGCTTATTTAATGATGATTTTATCGAAAACTCCGATAATTTCATGAGGATTGTTAGCAGCTCTTAATTCCGCTTCAATGGGTGCAGTCTCTTTGGATGCAATCTGAATGCATTTATCAAGTACCGATTTTAACGTGTCTTCAGCCTTTTCTCTGGTCATATTGCCTTTTTTAAGGCATTTGCAATAGTAATCAGCCAATTTATGAATGGAATAATACAGGTCCGGCTTAATAATTTCCGTGGAGGCCATTGCTTTTTGCGTGGAATTAACGATCCGCCTGGTATAAACCATGTCGAACTGGGCCAGTTTAAGGCAAAGATCCCTGCTGAGGTAGGTTTCCTGACGAAATTGGTTAATTTCAGGAAACTCAACAGCGCTGCTTTCAAAAACATACAGGTCCTGCGACTTTGCAGTAAACGCGATCAGCATAATCAATAAAAATAAGCCCGGTAACTTCATAACTTTCCTGTTTACTCTTTAAAGATAGGAATATTACTTCTTTTACTGACCAACAAAACGTTAAAAAAGGTTAAACAAGGGCTGAACCCGCATTTTCACCGGTATGGTTCGTCTGTTTACCGATCGAAGGTTGATATTATCATTAATTATGAGCAAGCGGAAGTGACTGGATCGGTTCGTACCGGAACAAATCCCGGTCAGGCCATTCCTTTATATTTGGGATTACCCGGTTCATTAACCGTTCAATGTCGACCGACAGTCCTGAACCTTTCCAGCAACTGGAATTTGAAATAAATACCCAGGTGATGCCATCCGGCTGTTTGGTGATCATCGCAGAGGTTCCTGCCATATTGCCGGTACGGTACCAGTTGCCCGTTTCACTGACCGATTTCCATCCAAGCGGTCCTTTTGCATAGGTATGATCAGTCATTTCCTGGATGGTCCTTTTTGAAAGGATATCGCGAACATGGCGCTCTCCGTCAATGAAAGTGATTAATCTGGCCAGTTCTACTGAAGAACTGATCCATCC
>JBDKTZ010000263.1:0-11913 GCA_039679975.1 Prolixibacteraceae bacterium | reverse complement strand
GCTTCACGCACAGTCACATTCGTGAGGTTCAGCGTCAGTCTGGCCTGCTGGGAATATACACTTGCCGACACGTGAACAGCCAGCAAAAGCACCAAAATAAAGGTTAGTCTCATAATTCGACACATTTTTTTTAAATGAGGATCGGACGCGATCCCCCCATACCACTTTTTTTTCATAGTTTTGTGTTACTTAAGTTTATAATGATCTAATGCTGATACATTAGGTTAAACTTTTTCCCGCCGGATGTTCCGCCATCCGGCGGGTGTTTTTTTATCTTATTTCATAACGGCTTCCCTTTTTTGTATAAGTCAAATCGCTTGCGATTGAAATGGCATTCAGTATTTCTTCGATATTCTCATCCGTAAAAACCCCTGTATAATGGACTTTTTCTGCGAGTTCCTTAGGAATGAAGACGATCTCTACATTGTACTTCCGCTCCAGCTTGGTCGCAAGCAGGCCCAGAGACTCCGCGTGCAAATACATTTCGTTTTGCCGCCAGGAAGAGTATTCACGCGGATTAACGCTGCTGATTTTAAAATTGTTCGTTTTTCTGTCGTACACGACCAGTTGTCCCGGCTCCACCTGCAAGTCTTTTCCTGCATCACTGCTGATCGAAATGCTGCCTGATTCCAGGCAGGTATAGATCGAACCATCATCGGGATAATTTGAGACATTGAAGCGTGTGCCATGTACCCGTATTTCAAATTCACCCGCACTGACAATGAAGGGTTGGTCACTATGTGCGACATCAAAGAAAGCTTCGCCTGTTAATACCACTTTCCTGTTCCCGTTTCCGAAGCCGGCAGGATAACGAATAACGGATTTCGAGTTGAGCCAGACCCTGGTACTGTCCGGAAGCACCACCGATGATCGGTTGCCCTGTTCTGTCCGGACAAGAATGGACGATCCCGGATAGGTTTTGTTAAAAAAGCTTCCATAGAGTGTAAATAATCCTGTCATCAGGAGAATCCCGGCTGCGGCGCTGACCAGCGAAATCGTGAGATATTTTTTGCGTATCCGATCTTTCTCTTTTATTTTTTGAACAAGCCTGGCAAAACCCTTTTTAGCATCAGCCTGGTGATACTTTTTTACATGAGCCGATTCGTCCCAGATCCTTTTGGTTTGGTCAAAGGCGATCCGGTTTTCATCCTGTTCCATTAAGGTGCTGAAAAGATCTCTTTCAGCAGGAGCAGCCGTGCCCGACAAAATGGCAATGAATAATTCTTCTTTTTCGGTCATCTGGAGTTTCGCTTCTGTTCTGTAACTGATGACAGTTTTCGAAAGAGAAAGTCTTACTCTCTGTATGAAAAAAATTATAAATATTCAGGATAGGCTGTTCGAAGACAATCGCGAATGAATTTTAATGCTTTGGTTATTTGTGCTTTAACTGTTTTTATTGAAATTTCCATGTCCCGGGCTATTTTTTCCTGCCTCACATCGTTGAACCGGCTTTGGATAAAAACATTTTTACAGCGGGGAGGAAGTTTTTCGATACACTGTGAAAGATAGTGCCGGAATTCTTCCTGTTCGATCTCGTCGTCAAAAACAATTTCGCCGGCGCTTTTGCTGTATGTTGAAGTATGACCAAGACGGATGGATTCGGACTTTATCCGGTTCAGACAGGCATTTTTAACGGAAGTATATAAATATGACTTAACCGAACCCGAGATTCTGATCTTACGGCGATCTTCCCATATTTTTGCAAAAACCTCCTGGACCGTATCTTCATTGATGAAGTCATCCTGCAAATAAGATGAGGCATAGTTACAAAGGCGCTGGTAGTACTGCTCAAAAAGAAGTCTGAAGGCCTCAAAATTCCCTTCCCGTATCCTTTCAAAATCTTCTATTTCAAAATGCTCATTCACCCGACCAATGCTAGTGTTAAAAGAATTAAACAGATCCAATCAGGAAAGTACAAATTTAAGTAAAGTTATTGATATTTAACAAACAAAGCAGGGAAAGGTTTAGATCTTATGTTTATAATGTAAATCATTTGGTTTAGTCACGGGGGCGACTTTGTAATGTAATGCCATTCACAACATTCAGGCAGATGTTCCTTTTGAGAAAATTGTTGCCGTGATTCATGTGATCAGTGAATTTGACGGTCGGCGTTCTTAGTTGTTAGTAGAGGTCGTTAAAGTTTTAACCAAATTTGGTATAACTATTAACAAATATGTCTGGAGGGAATAACCCGTCTATCTGGCAGTTTTTGACGGAAGGTTGTCATTGCAGACAAAGAAGAATCCGTTTAACTTGCAGGCATTAAAGGAACTATATTTGAAGCAAGAACTTGAAATAGTTCAATGAACAATCTAAAATCGGATATTATGATTAGAGTTGCAATTAACGGATTCGGGCGGATAGGCCGCCTGGCCTTCCGCAAAATGATGGAAAACGGAAAACTGGAAGTGGTTGCTGTAAACGATTTGAGTGCCCCTTCCATGTTAGCTTACCTGCTGAAGTATGATTCCATCCAGGGAACCTTAAAAGCCGATGTGGGTCATATCAACAATGCCTTGGTTGTGAATGGGAAAAGGATAGCGGTCTATGCCGAGCGGAATCCCGAAAACCTGCCCTGGGCAGAGCTCGGGATCGATCTGGTACTGGAATGCACCGGTATTTTCGAATCGAAGGAAAAAGCGTCGGCACATCTGAAGGCAGGAGCCAGGAAAGTGATCATTTCTGCTCCGTCAGACAAAGACGTTAAAACCATCGTTTACAATGTGAATCATGCCATTCTGGATGCCAGTGACCGGCTGATTAGTTGTGCGTCGTGTACCACCAACTGTCTGGCGCCGCTGGCCAAAGTGTTGAATGATAAGTTCGGAATTGTGGCCGGACAGATGTCGACCATTCACGCCTACACGAATTCACAGCCTTTGCTGGACACCCCCGACCCGAAAGTGAACTACCGGAAATCAAGGGCTGCCGCCGATAATATTGTACCGTACACAACCGGGGCGGCTAAAGCCATCGGTCTGGTTATTCCCGAGCTGAAAGGCAAACTTGATGGTTCTTCCCAGCGTATCCCCGTGCACTCCGGATCGATCGTGGAATTGTATGCTGTACTCGGGAAAAAGGTTACGGAAGGAGAGATTAATCAGGCCATGAAAGATGCCTCGAATGAATCGTACGGCTATAATGAAGATTATATTGTCTCCAGTGATATTGTGGGGATGGACTACGGTTCGTTGTTTGATGCCACGCAAACCAAAGTGGTTTCGTCCGGAGAGACTCAGCTCGTCAAAACTGCGGCCTGGTATGACAATGAAATGTCGTTCGTTTCGCAGATGACGCGAACCGCAGCGTATTTCGGAACATTATAAAGCAAACCAAATAATGGATAGAGGAGAGGCATAACTGCTTCTCCTTTTTTTCTTTACCGATTTATCTGCAATTTTGGAGTAATCATTCTAACACCTATCTTTGGGCAAAATCTATCGAATTGGTTATGAGTCGAACCCCTTTGTACATAAGTGATGATTGCATGCTGATAAACGAGTTAAAAGGAGGTAGTTCCAGAGCTTTTGATGTGATATTCAGAAAATATTATGATAATCTTTGCAGATTTGCGTTTTCAATGTTGAGAGATGCAACTCTTTCTCAGGGGCTGGTACAGAATGTGTTTATAAAATTATGGGAGCGACGTTTTGTTTGCGGAGAAATTGATAACCTGGCAGGTTATTTGACAACAATGACCAAACATCAGGTTTTTGATTATATTCATGATCATCGAAATCAATATCAGGAAATTGAGAAAGTCAAACATCTTACTGCGGACGAATCGACTGAAAATGAAATACTGCGAAATAATTTTGAAGAATGCCTGGTATCAGCACTTTCCAAGCTTCCCGGCCGTTGCCGGGAGGCGTTCGAACTGAGTCGCTTAGAAAATCTGACGAATAAGGAGATTGCGGTAAAGATGGACATTTCCATAAAAGGTGTAGAGGCCTTAATTGGGAGGTCTTTGAAAATATTAAGAATTGAGCTGAGAGAATTCTTACCCTCCTATCGTCTAAAAGAAAACCTGATATTTTTTTTTCATACGTTACGCTCATCTCATCTGAGCCGGGGATGGTAAAAAGCAAAGCCGGACAACTTCATTAACATTTGTTTTGATGAAAGAATACCTTTTCTGAGAAAGCTGTTCAGAGTATCAGTAATACGAAGCATTGAATGGCACATTTTTGATTGTAACGAACTATTACTGTTGTGATTACTAAGTTAGCAGATAGGTCTGTGACCTTAAACTGAAATTTTTTTGCTTTTCTATGTAGGGTTCTGCCTTACTTCCGCAGTCATTATCCAAATCAGGAACGAATGGATAGCGACAGAGAGCAAATATACAGACTTATATACAGGCATTTGGCGGAGCGAATCGAAGATGACGAAGTTACTATTCTGGAAAACTGGAAATCGGAGTATCCACAGAACCTAATCGAATTTAATGATATTGTTGAGGTATGGCGTCAAACGGGGAATTTCAAATTTCCTGTTAAAATCGACACTGAACAAGCACTTACCGACGTTCATAGAAAATCAGGCATCCAAAAACAAAAAGTGCTTAAACCTGCCCTGGTCCGGCAAATTGCCGCGATTCTTATTTTGTCAGTCTTGCTTGCAGGGGGTTACAGCTATTTCTTCTCCGGTAAGGCAACTGATTCAGTCTATTATGAAGAGGTTCAGACTGCCTATGGAACCAGGACTAATCTTGAACTTCCTGACGGGTCAGTTGTGTGTTTAAATTCGGGAAGTTCCTTGCGCTTTGCAAGCAATCTGGCACAAAACAGGGAAAGGAGGGTTGAACTGAAGGGTGAAGGTTATTTTCAGGTTGCCAAAGACACTAAAAAGCCTTTTATCGTAGATGTTGAAAAACTTTCAGTAGAAGCCCTGGGAACAGCATTCAATGTAAACGCGTATGAGCCGGCTTCCGAAATTGATGTGGTTTTGATCGAAGGTAAAGTAGCTGTCCGTGCAGAAACTGATGAAAAATCAGGAACTGAGGTGATCCTGGAACCTAATCAACTGGCGCGTTACGATGTTGCTGAAAATAATCTGTTAAAGGAACAGGTTAGCGACGCCGGCAAGTATACCGGCTGGACTGAAGGGAAACTGGTTTTTCTGGATGACCCGATCATGGAGGTAGTGAGGAGAATGGAGAACTGGTATAATGTGGACATTCAGTTGAAAGATGAACGGTTGAAGGACTATCGCTTTACCGGCACTTTTGTGAATGAATCGCTGGAGGAAATCCTGAGTACTTTAAGCTTGACATCGCCTTTACATTATGAAATCATACCTGCGGTCAAAAATGGCGAAGGGATTTATTCAAAACGGACGTTTCGATTAAGCGAGAGCAAAGACCAAACGGAGTTTGAGGATTTGCCGAGCGTCAGGAACGACTAATGTTAATGAACAATCACTTTAAAAATCAAATAAAATGCAAACATAACGTAAAATCAAATTGCTCAGGGATAAAATTAAAAACAGGAAGATGGTGTAACATCTTCCTGTTAATTAAATGCCTGCTGACAACAGGCACAAAATTTAGTTTAAAAAATTAAACAATTCAAATTTATGAAAAAAACTAACAAGGATGGGATACCAAATGGTATTCCGTGGAACAAAGTTTTGAATGGTATGAAATTGACAACCTTTTTCTTTTTTGTTTCAACGTTCACGTTGATTGCTTCCGGAACATGGTCTCAGAATAAAACATTCACGATTAACCGGCAGAATGTTCAGATTAAAGACATTTTACAGGAGATCGAGGAGCAAAGCGGATATTTTTTTATCTACAACAATGAGTTTGTGGATGTGTATCAGAAGATTAATGTTCATGCAAAAGACAAAGGCATTGAGGATCTTCTGGATGCCATCTTTCAGGAACAGGACGTAACTTATTCCATTAAGGACCGAAGGATCATTCTGTCTTCCTCCGGAAGATCCGTGACAACACAGCAACAGCGATCAATTTCAGGAAGAGTGACCGGTTCCTCCGGGGAACCGATTCCTGGTGTTACCGTGCTTGTGAAAGGTACAACTATTGGAACAATCACGTCTGAAACCGGAAATTATTCTCTCGCAAGTATTCCTTCCGGTACGACCCTGGTTTTCTCGTTTATAGGGATGAGAATGCAGGAACTTGTAGTGGGTACCAATGCCGTATTAAATGTGACAATGCTTGAAGAAACCACTGATATCGAAGAAGTTGTTGCCGTCGGATATGGTACGATGAAGAAGGTAAGTTTAACAGGGGCTGTTTCAAATATTACTACAAAAGATATTTTGACCACCAAAGCCCCTTCTCTGGCAGTTGCGCTAGCCGGTAAGGTGCCGGGATTGCAGATTCGTCAAAACAATGGCCTTCCCGGCAGCTTCAACACCAATATTAACGTCCGGGGCATGGGTACGCCGCTATTTGTAATTGATGGAGTTGTTCGTAATGAAGCCACAGAATTCCAAAAACTGAATCCGGAAGATATCGAGAGTATATCTGTTTTAAAAGATGCGTCGGCTGCAATATATGGCATCAACTCGAGCAACGGTGCCATTTTGGTAAAAACAAAAGCAGGTTCCAAAGGGCCAATACGGATTTCATATAAAGGGGTTATGGGTGTTTCGTCACCAACGCAACACACTCCGATGATGAACGTTAGCCAGTATTGGGAAATCAGGAATGAAGATGGTGTGAATTCAGGGGGAACTCCTTATTTTTCCACTCCTGAGGCACTAAGAGAAGCTCAGTCCCTTCCTTATACCAATTGGTATGATGAAACATTTAAAAGTTCTACTTTCCAACACCAGCACAACATTATACTCGAAGGCGGTACTGATAAAATCAATACTTATACGAGTGTTGGCTACATGACTGATAACGGTTTATTGAGAAGCGGAGACATTGGATACGAAAAATACTCATTCAGAAATGGTACAACCATTCATGCAAATAAGAATCTGACCGTTGATCTGAGTTTATCCGGCTATACAGACCTTCGGAAACAGCCCGGAACCTGGGACGATGCGTTCTTCTATTTAAACAAGGCGGTTCATGGTTTAATCCCGTCAGAAACTGTTTTTGCAAATAACAACCCGTTGTATTATAACAGACCAATGGCGTTGAACGATAATCCTGTTCAGTTTTCTCAGCGTGAGATTTTTGGATACGGAGAATGGAGAGATCGTTTTTTTCAGTCAACTTTCGGTATTACTTATCAGGTTCCTTCTGTAAAAGGGCTGAAACTGAGAGTTCAGGGCGCATATGATACCAAGCTGACCATCAGGACACGCGTACAGAAAAGAGCTGTTAATTACAAATATTCTGCGTCGACCGATACATATACCCCGTATAACAATTACGATCCGAGTATTCAGGAAGAGAACAGCAACAGTACCCGGGCGAACTTTCAGGGGCAGGTTTTATATAACACGCAAGTTGCAAAAGACCACAATATTGATGTGGTGCTGGTCGCAGAAGCCCGTGAAGATAATTCCCGGTACTTAAGTGGTAAACGCTTTTACGCCGGAGATTTGTTTACGGTAGACAATATTGATCGGGCACCAACAACCAATCAGCAAGCGGGGGGCAATACAGGCCGGTATACCTATATGTCATTTATCGGGCGTTTAAACTATAACTTCAGGAGCAAATACTTATTGGAATTTGCATTTCGCGAAGATGGTTCATACCGCTATGCACCCGACCAACGTTGGGGATTCTTCCCTGTGGTGTCAGGAGGGTGGCGTATATCGGAAGAATCATTTATCAGGGACAACACCCCGATGATCTCAAATCTCAAACTGAGGGCCTCTTATGGTATCACAGGTCAGGATGTAGGGAATCCGTTCCAGTTTGTTCCCGGTTATGTCAGTTACAACGGTTATGTATTATCGCCGACAGGAGCTTACGTGAGTGGTTACGGCAATGCCGGCCTGATGAATGCAGACTTAACATGGACAACATCTAAAACAACCGACATTGGCGTTGATGTAAGCTTATGGAAGGGGATGCTCGATTTCACATTCGATGTATATCGACGTAACCGGGATGGCTTGCTTGCCACACGCCTTCAGGCTCTGCCCAATACGTTCGGGGCTTCGTTGCCGCAGGAGAACCTGAACAGTGACCGTACCGACGGTTTTGAATTTTTGGTAGCACACCGGCATAAAATAAAGGATTTTGAATATGGCGTTTCAGCAAACATGAACATTGGCCGTACTCAGGTTACCTATGCGGAACGGGCTCCGTTCAGAAGCAGTATGGACCGGTGGAAAAATGGATCAGTCGACAGATGGCAGGACATCGGCTGGGGCTATCAGGTTACGGGTCAGTATCAAAATTATCAGCAAATCCGGGGTGGTGTAATCGAAACAACCTCATATGGTAATGCAAGAACGCTTCCAGGCGACTACATTCACCTGGATGTGAACGGCGACGGCGTAATCAGTGATAAAGACCGTATGCCGATATTCTGGAATGGCCAGCCCAAGTTAAATTTTGGCGTCACTTTTTTTGCAAGCTGGAAGGGCCTTGACTTCAATATGTTGTGGCAGGGGGCAGGGATGTATTCATTGAAATACAATGAAATCTTAGGGAACGTCCTTTCTTTGGATGCTGCAAATTCTCCTGCTATGTATTACGACCGCTGGCACCTGGCCGATGTGTATGATCCAACCAGCGAATGGATCCCGGGTCGGTTCCCTGCAACAAGACGGTTGGATTCGGATAATGGCGCTAACCGGCTTGAAAGTGATGTTCAGCGAGTGGATGCAACCTATGCCCGACTGAAAAACATTGAGCTGGGATACACGTTACCGAACAGATATTTCCAGAGAGCAGGCATTAGTAAAGTAAGATGTTACGTGAGCGGATTTAATCTGCTGGTGCTCTGTGACAGCTACTTAAAAAGCTTTGACCCTGAAATTACCGATGGTAACGGGTTCCAGTATCCTCTTTCAAAATCGTATAATATTGGTATCGATATTACCTTCTAATAATCAGCAATAATATGAGAAAGAATATATTTATTTTAACCGCTGCTGTTACATTGTTAATGGGATTCAGTGCATGTAGTGACTTTCTTGATGTGGAACCAAAAGACAGGATAACAGGAGATGTTCTGTTTTCAAGCGACGGAGGTATTGACGCCTATATGGCGGGCCTTTACTATGATTTGCCTATAGAAGACTATCGCTATGACTTTACCGGTGGATTTAATAAGGGGCGGGTTGACGGAGGAAAGACTAATATGATGGGCACGCCGGAAGCCGTTCACAGTGAGTGGGGTGATCACGCCGGAGAAACAAACCGTTATGGCAACTGGGAAGATATTTACAAATACATCCGGAAGTATAATGAGTTGAAGGTCAATATTCCGTTGATGAAACCTTCAGATCCTTCAAAATTGAACACAATTAAGGGCGAGTATCATTTCTTCATGGCATACAGCTATTTTGCCCTGGCTAAAAGATATGGCGGTGTTCCTCTTATTACTGAAGTCCAGGAGTTCAATGGCGACTATGAAGACGTTAAAATTCCCAGGAGTAAAGAAGTTGATACCTGGAAATTTATTTTAGCCCAATGTGACAGCGCTTTTTCGCTTCTTCCAAACACGGCGGTTCAGGAACGTGCAAATAAATGGACTGCGATGGCATTGAAATCGAGGGTTGCTCTTCACGCTGCTTCTGTTGGCAAGTTCTGGAATGCAAATGGCGCCGGACTGACGGGAGAGGCTGTCAGCAAAGGTCTGGCCGGTGGTTTTACTGCAGCAGACATTCAGTTCTTTTATCAGGAGTGCATTAACGCTTCGGCTGAAGTGATAAAAAGCGGCAAATTCAGTTTATATGGTGAAAATCCTGCAACATTAGCTGCTGCAGCCGAAAATTACGGCAAGGTATTTACAAACGGGAAAGGTAATTCGGAGGTTATTTTTCTGCGAAATTATGCATACCCGGGTAACGCGCATAATATGGGAAAATGGCATGAACCCAACCAGCTGTCGGTTGAGTATGGCGGCCGTTGCAATCCCACGCTGGATTTGGTTGAGTCGTATGCAAAGATCGATCCTGAGACGCATTTTGCCACCTATAATGTGAAGCTTGAGACTACTGTAACCGGAAATGAGAATTACGTGGGTTACAACAAGGATATCAGTTATAAACGTTACAATGCGATGAACGAGATTTTTGCCAACCGCGATCCCCGGTTATATGCTTCAGTGATTCTGCCGGGAAGTTCCTGGGGAGGTAAGAACATCATTATTCAGGGCGGGATTGTTAAAAACGACGGGAACGCCATCTGGCAGGCAAATGACAAATACACTTATAACGGAACTGACTATTACGGGAAGGGCGACTCGAACGAGGGAAATGTTTCAGGCTGGGTAAGCAACCGTTCCAACGGAACCCGTTCGGGCTTCCTGTTGAAGAAATATTTGACAGGCGCTAATGATCAGGTATGGGACCAGGTAGTTACTCCGTTCTCAGAATTACGGTATGCTGAAATCTTGCTCAATTACGCTGAAGCGGTGGCTGAAGGTGGGTTGCCAAATGCACCGGGTGTGATAACAGCGCGGGAGGCGATGAATAAGGTTCGCCGGCGTGCCGGTTTCCAGGACGACAAAGAGCTTACAACCGAAAATGTCCGGTATGAGCGTAAAGCTGAATTTGGCCTCGAATATAATGCCACCTGGGAATATTATCGTCGCAGGGAATTCCACACCTTCTTCGATAATACTTACCAGCGGAAAGGATTAGTTCCGATGGCCGATTTCACTACCGGTTCGTTAAAATATATATTTGTGCGTGCGAATGCTGAGCCGGGGAATAATCCCAAAAATTTCAGGCCTCAGGCATACTACCGTCCGATACCAGGAATTGAAGGAAATTCCTTAGTTCAAAATACTAACTATTAATTACTTTGAGAAATGAAACGAATTAGTCAAATATTGATGACAGGTGCCTTTTTGGCGATTACCTCGGTCTCTTTCGAATTAGATAATTACGGTGGGCCGGATGCTGCGATTTATGGTTCGGTAAAGGACGTTCAGGGCGGCGCATTGATTGAGCAGGACGTTGATAACGGCTCTAAAATTATCTATAAAGAATTGGGGTATGCAAATCCCGAAGAACAAAACATGATCTTTAAAGTGAATGGTGAATATCGGAATAATTTAATCTTTGCAGGTAAGTATGATATCTATTTCAACGAAAGCAATTTTGTTAAGCCCGATACATTGAAGGCATACACCATCAAGGAGGGTGAAAATAAGCTCGATTTTACAGTTCAGCCTTATATTCGGGTATCGAATGTTTCCATTACCAAATCGGGAAATGAAATAGTTGCTACATTTACTGTTACGCCAACAGTTACGAACAATGTAAAACAGATTGGACTCTTCGGGCACATTGACCGTGTTGCAGGCAATCAGTTTGCACTTCAAAAAACAACACAAAACATCAATGCTGCATCAAAAGATGTTCCTGTTACCTATACTTTGAGACTCGGTACAGGTGGTTTTAAAGCGGGGACAGAGTATTATTTTCGTGTAGGCGCGCTTATCGACGTATCGAACGCCAAGTATAACTATGCGCCTTCGGTGAAGATTACCATTTAATGCGTCTATTTTGGCAGGGGGAGACGGTTGATGGCTCCTTCTGTCGAAATATCGGAGCAGATACTGATTTATCATTTAGGTGTGGTGAAATAATTGTTGTCATACTCCTGTTTTTTTAACAGGCTGTAAAAGGAGTGATAACAAAAATAATTAACAGGTCAGCGACCTTAACTACTTATTTCTTATGAGGAAAATCTTTTTTGCGTGGGTTGCTTTTATCATTGCGATATCGCTAAGTGCCCAGGAAAAACTATTACTTGAAAATGAAGTACTCAAGGCAGAATTTGACGCGAAGAAC
>JBDKTZ010000575.1:0-28963 GCA_039679975.1 Prolixibacteraceae bacterium | reverse complement strand
CAATCATTTCCGGCCCGCCCCACTTCGGATCAAAATGAACCTCCCAGCTTCCCTCTAATGGAAGGATCCGGGCAGCTGTTCTCATACTTACCACCTGCTTTTGACCGTCCGACCAAAGTAATGTATAATCTCCTGCATGTGTACCGTTCATTTTCCATTTGTTATCGGTGCGGGCAAAACCGATCAACGGATACGGCGTTGCGGCCAGTTTATTGCCCGGAAAAATCGCACTTCCATCCCTCTCAATCCCTGCCAGATGCTTTTCCGGAGTTCCTTCCGCGAATATCACAAAGATGGAGCCTTCCGGAGTCAGATGCAATGGAACAATAATCCTCCCTTTCTCCTCCCGGTAAGTCAGTACAGGCTTTATCTCGCCCGTTTGCGGGTTCCAGAGTTGCGGAATTTTTCCGGTTACCCGGAAGCTGCATTCCACCTGCTCATACCGGTCGGATAATCCCGTGATATAATGGTACTGAAAGTCGTCAATCTCTTTTCGTCCGAAACGGTTTACCACAAAATAATAATCGGTACCGGTTGTTTTCCGGTGAATGTAGTCCAACCCTGTTTTCGGGTCCGGGCTCAGGAAGCTGAAATCGGGTGCTACTCCCAGTGAAGCTAAAACGTCGTTTACACTCTTTCCCCAGATCACATGGCCTTTCCCATAGTGATTTTCGGTAATCTCTTTTCCGTTTATTCTTCCCCACAACTTTTCAGCAAGGGCATTCAATTCCTGGTCGCTCCCGGGATAGTCTGTCAGTCCGCTTGTCCGCCGGGGCCGCGGAGCGATCACTGTGGCCCCTTCCCGGACGAGGCTCTCCACTTTTCTCAGCACGCTCAGGTCAATCTCCTGTTCCGGTGCCAGCACCAGTACCCCGTAAGTCATCCCGTCGGAGAGCCTGATCCGCCCCTTTTCAACAGCAGTTCTGTTCAGGATCACATCCTTTGAACATTTATCCCAGTCGTATCCAAAATTCAGTTCCGGATATTCTTCCTTCAGAAAAACAAAATTGGGCACATCGTCGCCATAATAGTACAGCACGTCGGCCACGAAGAGTCCCTGCTGAAGCATATAACTGCAACGGTTCAGGTAGGCGATAAAGTCGCCGGAGTATTTCCACCAGGTTACGTTGGGGTTGAGGTGCGTGCCTGCAAAATATTCATTCCCCGGAAGCCCGAATTCTTTTGGAGAGGAAGTAAAGGTATGCCACACGATCCGGTTCACTCCCGAGCAGAAGATACGATCGATATTGGCTTTCAGGTCTTTTGGCGAACGTTCCCACTGCGGACCGATACTGGTTGGGCCTTCGGCTGCAACAAAGCGTTTCCCGTTGGTATGGGCCACACAGGCGCTTTGTTTCACGGCAAGCCGGGCGGCGTCGGAAACACGATGGGTGTTTGAGCGGGCCCAGAATTCGCCCTGCGGAAAGTCGCTGATGCCCATTACCCGCAAAGCGTCGACTGGAGCAGAATGCGGCCCGCCCGATTCAGGATGAATGCCCATACCGTTTCGATGGGCCAGTTCATAAAACAGGTGATAATGGTATTCGGCCACGCAATCACCCACTGTTTTACGAACATCATGCAAAAACCGGTTCGAGATTTCCTGGCTTTCCACTACCCTTCCCGTCATGACAGGCATGAAACTGTTCAGCTCATATCCCCTGAATTTTTTAAATTCTTCAGGAAAACGGTTGGTCCAGTTTACCACCCCCATTTCCCAGCTGTCGGTCTGGAGGAATTTCACGCTGTTGCCAGCTTCCCTTGCCGCGTTTATCAAAGGCCGGATCACGGTTTGGGCAAACAGTTCGAAGGCATCGGGATTGAGATGGTCGAGCGACAAACCCGACCAGCCGTCACTCGTGGTGGAGGTCCTTGCACCGGTACAGGTCCAGCCGTAGCGGATCACCAGCCAGTCACCCTCGGGCGCATCCCAGCTTAATGTTGTCCCGTCAAAACGGTCTGTAAGATCGATTATCTCTTCTTTTTGGATCACGTCAACTTTGACCGGATTGTCAAAGTCCTCACGCAATTCATGTAAAGGATAGATCCCTTGCCATCCCATCGGCTGGTTGAACGACTTTTTGCTCCAGTTACTGATAGCCTCATCTTTCACCGGCAAATCTTTCGCAGGCGCCGGAATAGCCTGAACCATCACATCGCGGTACATCAGCTTCTCTCCCGGCCGGGGAAGCACCAGACTTAATTTCTGCCCGCCATGCACGGGTGTTTCCGTGTAAACCAGCTTCTTCAACGCCAGCTCGGGGGTGATTGACGGAGCACCCGGATTCCATCCGCTCTGTACATTTACACTGAGCTCAATACCAATCCGGTCGGCCTCCCTGACGGCGTGCTTATACAGCTCCATCCACTCAGGACTCATGAAAACCGGGCCGGCTTCCGTTTTACGGGCAACCTCGTAACTGGAACTTCCCGCATCGACAACAGAAGCCCCACCGTAACCCTTAGCTTTCATCTCTTCCAGATCACGGGTAATGGATTCTTTGGTAGCCATCCCGTTAAGCCACCACCAATAACAACGAAGCCCCGATTCGACCGGAGGATTTTTGAAACCCCGGGTCAGTTCCTGAATGGAGATCAGCGTGTCCGTTTCGATTTTATAATTTGGCTGAGCCTGCAGACCCAAAACAGAAAAAATGGCTGCAAAAAGAATGATATTTTTTATCATGGTTGTTGTTCGATTAATTAATGACAGATAAGCAGCCGGTTGCGGGCAACTCGTAACCGGCTGCTGGTAACTGGCTACTGCCGGCTAACAATAAAAGCTAATGGCTCACAGCTGATGACTAAAAGCTAAAAGCTAACAGCTAATTCGTACCTCCCGGAACCAACATTCCTGATCACCGCATAATCACCTTCTGCCACGAAGAGCACATTCGCTCCGTTCAGGCTTATTTTCTGGGATTTTGACCGGTAAGGCAGATGAATATCGGCCGTTGCGTTAACAGGGATTGTCACCTTTAACCGGAACGATTTGCCCGGATCGTTGTCAAAAGCAACAAGCACATCGCCGCGAACGGTAGGGCACTTGATCTCAGCGTGTTTCAGACCGGCCGGTTGGGGCCTGATCCGGATTTTCGCGAAACCTGGCTCAAGGGGTTCGATCCCCATCAGTTTCCGCGGTACGACATTGGCGGGAGCCGCTCCCCAGGCGTGATTCCAGTCCTGGTTCGGTTTGTACCTGTTATCCCAGGCTTCCATTGAAATGGTGGAACCTGCCCGGATCATGTTGTACCAGCTCCGTTCAGAAACCGAGGTCAGCAATTCCAGTCCGTAATCTGCGTTGTTGCCATCATAAACGGCGTCCATCAGGAACTGCGATCCATACACGCTGCAGGCCATTCCCCGCGAGCGGATAAACGTATTGACAACGCTGATGTTCTTGTCCGGCACCAGACCAAATGCCAGCGGGAACATATTCGCATGCAGGGAGGCGTGGTCTGTACCGATACCGTCTACGTAAATTCCCTTTTTTTTATCGAGAAGTTTGCTGTTAAAGACTTTTCTCAGTTTCTCCGCCCGGGCCGCATAATCGTCGCGTTCTTCCTGTTTCCCCAACACGTCCGCGATTTCTCCCATCACCTTCAATGCCTTGTAATGGTAAGCATTGACTACCGTGTTCACATCCTGAAAAACAAAGCCGTCAGTCTCCCCCGGCTCCTTCTTTCCCAATCCCAGAATTCCGGACTGCGGCCAGTCAACAATATCTTTCAGATTATCCTTTAAGTGAATGGATTCAAGCACTCCAGGCGTTACTTTCCCGGTACGGGTGCTGATCAAACCGGACTCGCCGGACAAAGCGGTCAGTGTTTTCGCCTGAAGATCCTGATAAAAAGCCTGCAGCGATTCTTTATTGCCCGTGTACAGGTAATCGTTCCAGGCCATCAGCACCGACTGCAGGATCCACTCGGTGGGCCAGGTGGCATGACGGATCAGGTATTCATGCGAATACCGGCCCATGCTGTATTCCCGTGCCACGCCGTAATGTCCGAGCTGATTAATATAAGCGTCGGCTTCGTAAGGAATGCGTTCACGGTCACCATCCACGTAAATGCCTGTAAACGAGGTTGCCTTAATGGAATACTTGCAGAGGTCCCAAACCTGGTTGAGCACGGTATCGGAACTTGTAAAAAAAGATTCTGTTTCATCGAAAGGGTAAAACACCGTTTCCCTGATCAGATCCTGAACAGCCGGAATTTCTTTATACCCTTCGAGTTCGCAATAGCGGAACGGCGTCACTTCGCCAATGTAAGCAGGCATTTTGATGGCCTGAGGCCCCGTATTTCGTTTGTCGGGTTTGATAGCAATCACATAGGTATTCCAGCCGCCTTTCAATATCAACTCATAGGATGAATAACGGATGGTTCCTCCGGGAGCGGGGTCAATGCGCCCGTCTTTTATCATTTCACCCAAACGAACAACGATCGTATCCCCTCCCGCTTTTCCATTCAGACGCAATCGCAGTCGGCCAAAAGCATCTTTCCCGAAATCAACAAAAGTAACAGTCCCGCTCAGGCTTCGGATGGCAACCGGGAATTCATCCTGTTTTTGAAGCGGATACCGGGCTGCAGCATAGTCAACCAACTCTGCAGCCGTTTTAAATCGGGAAACGGATGAATATCCCGACTCCAGACCATGGTTATCCCAGGTTTTTACCTTCCAGAAATAAATCTGATTGGGCTTCAACTCTTCACCGGCATAGATCACGTTAACAGACTCATCACTTTCTACCTTTCCTGAGTCCCAGTAATCGCCCTTTCCGGTCTTTATATTCTCAAGACTGGAAGCAACCAGTATCTGATAGGCCGTCTGAAGGGTGTTGGGCCGATCAGAGCAAACGATCCACCCGAAGAATGGCTTCTTCTGTGCAATTTCAGCAAACTGAAAATGCTCATTCCGCGTGACTGCGTCTTCCAACGAGGTATTCACCGGGTACCCGTTCAGAAATACCTGTCCGGCATAAGAAAGGAAATTCACGGTAAGTCCCGAAGGCCGACTACTTGTTTCCGCAGCGCATATCCGGTCACACAGTCCGCCGGCAAACAAGAAAAAAAAGGCTGCTAAAATTCTTCGAAATGGCAAAAGCTGGTAATTCATGTGGTTTGTTTAGCTGGTTAATATACCTGAACAATCAGAAATTCAAAAATAAGTTTTTTGAACAGAAATCGGTCGATCAGGTTCAAATAAACGGGGACAACTTTTTACGAAGCTGTCCCCGCCAAAAATCATCTTGCTGTTAGGATTCTAACGGTTTGTCCATCCTTCATTTTGTTCAAGTACAACATCTGTATTGGCGTCAATAACCTTTTGAGGAATTGGCCATATATTGTAGTTAAATGAGAGCGTGGAAGCTGTTTCAGGCCAGTAAGCGTACTTTTTTATACGGTCAACAGCAATCGTTCCGCCCATCCGGAGTAATGTATTCCACCTGCACTCTTCGTAAACCAATTCACGGGCCCGTTCGTCCAGGATTGTTTTAAACTGATCATCCATATCTGCGGCTGTCACTCTGTATGAACACTGTGCACGATCGCGAAGCAGGTTGATATCGGCAGCGGCACCCGCTTTATCGCCGTTGCGCTGCCTGGCTTCTGCCCGTAACAAAATGGTCTCCGGCAATCGTATGATATAGTCGTCCCTGAACAGGTTGCTCATATTTTCACCATCTGCAACACCGGTATATTTATCGGTCGCGATCTTACATGAAACCGGATAGACTTCACTCCGGTTGTTTAAATTTGTCGTTGCATCAGAACTCCCGTTATACATTAAACTCCAGGGCACAATCTTCTTGAAATAGCCGGAAGAAGCAACATTTCCTTTAAATCTTCTGCGGAAAACGACGTCCGAATTACGCATGTCGGCAGCCCATTTCCCTGCGTAGATGCTATCTCTGGTATACATGGTGGGTGACATTTGCGCAATGCCGCGTCCGCCCACATCCTCCAGCGTACCGGTAAACCACGCTTTGGCAACATCACGAAACACAGGGCCGTAAGTACGCGAATAAGGCAGTTTTGAACTTTTATCTTCCGCTTTATAAGCTGCATAGTCAACCTGTAATGCCCAGATACATTCGGTGTTCCCATCCTGATAGTTTACATTCCCTTCCTGGAATAAATCCCAGTAATAGTTCGTTTTTTGAAGAACAGTATCTACAGGAGCTGATGCACTTCCACCTTGATAAACATTCATCGAAATGGCTGTAGTGCTTTTACGGGTCCCAAACCGCGAACTGATCAGTGAAAAAGGTCCCCCGTCAATCAAACTGTTCCCATAACTAATTGATTTGGTATAAGCAGCCTGCGCTCCGCTGGTATTGCCTCCGTCAGCCAGTTCAATTCCCAACGCAAGATACAGTTCACAAAGATTATGCAGGGCAGCGCCTTTCACCAGTCTGCCGCCGGATGTGGTTGTTTCGGGAAGATCGTTTATAATGGCTTCCAATTCAGTGATGGCGAACTGATAGATATTGGCACGGGAATCCTTCGTATAATCATAACGTGGTTCCGTCGCGATCTCGGTAACAAGCGGTACGCCGCCATATAATTCAGCCAGGTTCCGATAAGCAAAAGCACGAAAGAAACGGGCCTGGGCCAGCGCATACGCTTTTTCATTATCAGACGACCATGATACTGCAGGTAATTCGGCAGCATAAATGGCCAGGTTAGCCCTGGTAATTACATAATACCAGGCTTTATATACCTGATAAAACGTATCGTGATCCGGATTGATTGTACTATAATCGCTAAACGTGTTTCCCCTTCTGATCACTGGCACATCGTACATATCCGTTCCTTTTCCCCTGAAATTAAAAATCCAGGCACTCTCATTGGGATTAGCCCACAAATCGCGCAGGTACGAATATAAGTTTACCAATACCTGATCGACCTGTTGTGAAGACGTGAAGATATTCTCAACGGTATAAAAGGTTTCAGGCGATTCTTCCAGAAACTTCTCATCGTCGCAGCTCACCATGTTCAAAAAGAGTGTCAGTATAGTGATGCCGCTGATATATTTTACTTTTTTCATAATCCTCGGTTTTAATTTTGGTTAGAAACTGATGTTTGCTCCAATCGAATAAGTTGCAACAACAGGAAGTGTGTTATCCAAATATTTCGCACCTGTTTCAGGATCTCCGCCATCCCAATCAGTAAACGTGGCCACGTTCTTTGCCGACAAGAACACCTTCAACGAATTAATATTGACCTGTTTAATCCAGGGCTGCCTGAATGTGTACGACAATGTAATATCCTGAACGCGGACAAAACCCCGCGACTGTAACGCCTGATAACGACCATCACCGGAAAACGTGGCAGATGGATACTTATTGCCTGGGTTCTCTGCAGTCCAGTAAGACTTATAGGTCATATTGTCATTAAAGCGTCCGGTTCCCGACGTCATGTAGGCAATCGTGTTACTTTTCAGAAAATAGTCATTTCCTCCGAAAACACCGGTGACCAGAGCATAGAGCTCAAAATCTTTAAACTGAATGCTGTTACCCAGGTTCAGCCGAAAGTTTTCCTTGTCATATCCCAATATAGTACGGTCGGCCGATGTGATCGCTTCAACGTCGTCCAGATTGACGTATTTAGGCGTTCCGTTTGCAACGCCGTTGGCTGTTTTGTATTCGGTATCACTTTCCTGAACAATTCCATCCTGCTTATATCCGTAGATAGCGCCCAATGATTTGCCGATAAACCAGTTATTGGTAATATCGTCATCTTCCTTCCCGTCTCCGTCGGCATCCTTCCCGTCGATGGTTTCCAGCTTGTTCCTGTTGAGCCAGAAGGTAACCGAGGTGGTCCAGTTTAGATCACGCTCCCGGATATTGACTGTTCTCACTGACAGTTCAAGTCCACGGTTGTTTACCTGCCCCAGCGAAGTAAGAATATTGGGCTGACCATTCATATCCGGAATAGAACGTTCTATAATCTCATCGGTGGTTTTCGCAACATAAGCGTCAAAATCAACAAACAACCGGTCCTTAAACCAGGATGATTCAAATCCGGCATTCCAGGATTCGGTACTCTCCCATCCCAGGTCATAATTACCTAAAGTAGTTTGGTTCAGACCATAGTATATTTTCCCGGCAGCATCAGAGAATTCATAACGAATTCCGCCGGATGAGCCATTTGAGACAGTCGATAAGGATGAATAGGGGCCAGCTCCCTGGTTCCCGTTTTGTCCCCATGACAATTTGATTTTCAAATTATTTAACGGCTCGAACGAGTTCATAAATACTTCTTCGGTTACTCTCCAGGCAAGACCAACAGCGCCAAAATTTCCCCATTTGCGGTTTATTCCAAAAGGTGAGGCACCGTCCCTTCGAAAGGATCCTGTCAAATAATATTTACCGGCGTAGTTATAATTAATTCGTCCCAGGTATCCGATATTAGCCTCCTCAACCCCGCCAATCAGATTGCCATTGATATCTTTGTCATTTACGTACAGGTTTACTTTCTGGGTTGTCGCCTTATGAAGACCCCAAATTCCGAGTTCAGTGTTTCCGTTGGCAGCAAAATCAGAACCCGTTATATAAGTAATTCTGTATTTATAGTGGTCGCGGGTGGCAACCAGAGTGCCTTCCACGTTATGTTTGCCGAACGAATTTTTATAACTCAAAATATTATCCCAAACATAGCTGTAGGCATTGTTTGTATTCAGATTACCATTGGCCTTCGATAACAATGACTGCACCGTTGATGGCAAATACCGGTTAGTTCCTTCTCCTTCAGCAATATAATAGGTCTCATGATAAAAACTGCCTGATTGATTTTGATCTGAACTCAACTGATAATTCACACGAAAATTAAGGCCTTTTATCCATGGAACATCAATCGATGCATAAGTATTCAGCCGGTAATTGCGACGGATATCCATATTATCGGCAGTACCATCATCAACACCCCACAACGGGTTCACTGATGACTGCGTATAAGGATATTTCTCCAGATTTCCCTGATCGTCCCGGTACATCACACCATAAGGAGACATCGTTTGTGCCGATGCCACATTTGCGGTAAAACCGGAATAATCACGGCGCGTAAAACTCCCGTCGACGCCAATCTTCAGCCAATCGGTAATATCTGTACTAATCTTTCCCAACACAGAAATCCGGTCAAAATCATCACCTTCAACAACTCCTTTAGTCTTATTATAAGAGGTCGACATGTAATAATTCAAGCCTTTACCCGCGCCGGAAACAGCCAGCTGATAATCCTGCATGCTTCCAACCCTTGTCACTTCGTCCAGCCAATTGATCTCCGTACCTGCATTGTAATTGGCCAATTCGCCCGTTTTCATCCAATCGACCGAACCTTCTGCATACTGATTGCGTGCATTGACCACCTTAATCCATTCTTCTCCTTTCATCACCTCCGGACGATCGGGCCAGGTTTGGATTCCCGATGATACATTTAAAGTAATAACCGGTTTTGCCGAATTTCCTCTCTTTGTGTTAATGGCGATGACCCCGTTGGCAGATCGTGTCCCGTATACAGCTGCGGTAACGGCATCCTTCAGCACATCGACACTGGCTATATCATTGGGATTAATGTCGTTGATACTACCCAGGTAGATCACTCCGTCAAGGATAATCAGCGGGTTATTATCCCCTTTAATGGAATTCTGGCCACGAATCAACATAGTGGGTTCGCCTCCGGAACTATTTGTTGCACCAATATCCAATCCGGTAACATTTCCTTTTAATGACTGAAGCGCATTGGTGTTGGGGAGTAAAGCAATCGGAGAATCCTCCATTTTGACCGTTGACGCAGAGCCTGTAAAGTCTTTTCGTTTTGTTGTCCCATAACCAATGACAATCACTTCATCCAAAGCAAGCTCCTCTTCCCGCATGGTAACATTAACAGTCTGTTGTCCGTCAAAAAGAACTTCCTGCTTTTGCATGCCTACAAAAGAAAAAACCAATATGTCACCTCTTTTGGCCGAAATACCGAATTCACCGTCAATGTTAGTAATGGTTCCATTGGTAGAACCCTTAATGACAACTGTAACTCCGGGCAGCGCTTCACCGTTCACTCCGGCAACTTTTCCCTTGACCGGCAACTGTTGGGAAGCAGTTAACGTACCTGAATTTTCAGGAGTGATGATGATCTGACGATCCATCACCACGTACTTAACATCCTCTCCCTGAAACAACAAGTCAAGCACTTCCTCAATCCCCCGGTTTTCAACCTTTACATTAATAACCTTATCAACATTGATCAGGTCATTATTATAAAGGAAATAGTAATTACTTGTGTTTTCGATCTCTTTCAGCGCATACTTAATGGTTGTTTGCTGAAGATCAAGCGAAATTTTGGCGCTTTGCGAATAAGTTCCCGAAGCGATGCCACTCAATACAGAGAAACAAATCAAAAAGACAGTTAGTTTCATAATTACAAAAACTCTAAGCCAGCCGATACTTGTACAACCGCCTGACGCGTTTACATTTTTTTTCATAACTTTGAACGGTATAAGTTTATACTTGTAAAACTGCCTGAACTTGTCGTTCAGGTGAAACATGAACAGGGAAGTGTTGCGACCACTTTCCTGTTTTCTTGAAGAAGAGATTTATGTCATAGGCTCTTATTTTATCATTTGGCAAATACAATAATTTTAGTACGTTTTCCATCCCGATTATCTTTTTCAGACGGCGGGACGAATTTATAGTTGAGCGGCGTAGAAATGCTCAGGTATTTTAAAACCTGATCAAGAGATTCCTGGCCAAATGTCGCCGTGAAATGATAAGCTAATAAACGATTGTCAGCAATTTCAATATCGACATTGTACCAATTTTCGAGTCGGGAAACCACTTTTTCAACAGGATCGTCAAAAAACACTATTTTCCCTTCTTTCCAGGCGGTATACCGGTCAATTTCTGTTTCTCTTTTTAGATGGATCTGATTATTATCTATTTCATAATCAGCAACATCAGAAGGATTCAGGCTTGTAACCTGAATTGCGTTCCCTTTCACCTGCTTCAGCAATTCAACTTTTCCTTCGATCAGAGCTACTTCAATATGTTTTTCCTCTTCATAAGCGTTAACATTGAACGATGTTCCGGTTACTTTCACAAGAAGACTGCATGCATTGACAATAAATGGTTTCCTGCTGTTTTTTGCGACTTCGAAATAACCTTCACCTTTCAAGTCGACCTGTCGATTTTCAGTATGTTGAAATGAAAGCGGGAACCGCAGAGTACTTCCTGAATTGAGCCAGACAGCAGTGCCGTCGGCAAGTGTCAGCCTTGTCTGAGTGCCAAATGCTGCTTTTATTTCCTGATAGACCACCTCATTACCTTCTTCATGAGGCTGCCTGTTTAATAAGTAATTAACTACAACTGAAAAAATTACAGACAAAGCCAATACGGCTGCGGCTTGCTTTAATGCAGAAATCCATCGTATCTTCCGGGTGAACTGAGGTATCTGATTTTTTGTTTTCAACAGGGCAGTGTCCGTGTCGACCAACCCCGAAAGCATCAGGCTCTGTGAACCTTCCCACAACTTTTTATAGGCCTTATATTCGACCTTGTTTTCTTCCGATTCGTCAAGCCAGCGCAGGATAATCTGTTCTTCTTCCGGAGTCGCTTTTCCTGAATAAGATTGAATAAATAATGATTCGAGATTTTGCTTTTCCACCTTTTAATGTCAATTTCAATCAGGACGCAAAAGGTGGGCAGATACCCTATATGAATTTTTATTTTTTTTTATCCACAGCATGTCGGCCGTTGCGGGATTTGCGACGCCGTTCGGCCTTTGCTGATCACATCGCGAATTGAAGATCAATGTGTCATTTTATACAACAATATAATCAGAGAAAGATAATCTTTCAACTCAACTCTAAGGATCTTTAAAGACCGGCTCACCAAGGCTTCAACAGCTTTGACTGAAACGTTCATTTTTGATGCAATCTCGGTGTAAGTCAGACTCTCAAAGCGGCTGTATTCAAAGGCGATCCGGCAACGCGCAGGAAGCTGATTTAATGCCTGAACCAGACGTTCTTCAAATTCACGTGACAATAACAATCTGTCAGAATCCTGATTCTCGTCATACTGGTCAGGAGTTTTTTTGAGAGTGGCTTCACGTTTGTGCCTTCGGATATAATCCACACATTTATTTCGTACCGCAACCACCAACCAGGAAGAAAGATTTTCGATTCCTGCGGCTTGTTCTCTGATTTCCCAAAGTTTAATAAAGCAATCCTGAACAAGGCTTTGCGATAAATCCAGATCCTGCGTATACAAATGAGCCTGAGCACATAAAGATTTATAGTATTGTCTGAAAATAAAATCGAAAGCCTTCTCCTGGCCCTCTTTTAAAGCAAGAAGTACAAACTGTTCACTATTTTCAGGATCATTCGAATTCATACATCAAATATAGATATTCAAAACATCAGAAAAAACAAGATTTCCTCTTTCTCCATCCTTCCAAAAAGCGTTTACCGTCATGCAATAAGTCTTTACAATCCGGAGAGCATAAAGCATGCTAAATCCGAAAATACGGCTCACCTGGCTACTCCAATATAAGTTTTTGTTCTTGTAGGAAGAGTATATATTTATTAAGACTGCTTATAAATTAACTAATTAACATGACATTAACAAAAAAATGAATTGAATAAATGCTATTTATAATAATTTAGTCCTCACAAAATATTTCTTTAACTCACACGCGTATGAAACGAAGAGATTTTATCTGCAAAGGGATTGGTGCAGGACTGCTGACCTCGGTTAGCTTTCACGCTGAATTATTTGGAGGTGTACTTCCAGGCAAAGCTTTCAGCCCTGCTTCTCCTTATGATATGGTGGCGATAAAAGGCGGAGAAGCTGAAGTGATGTTTGAAAAGGCAATTGCCTCTCTGGGAGGGATGAAGGCCTTTGTGAAACCAAATCAGACAGTTGTTATAAAACCCAATATCGGATGGGACTCCACGCCTGAAAAGGCAGCCGATACGAATCCAAAACTGGTTGCCAAAATCATTGAACATTGCTTACAAGCTGGAGCAAAAGAGGTTTATGTGTTTGACAATACCTGTGATAACTGGCAAAAGTGCTATACCAACAGCGGGATTGAAAAGGCTGTCAAAGATGCCGGAGGAAAGATTGTTACCGGCAAGAGCGAAAGCATGTATCAGGAAGTGGAATTGAAAGGAGCAAAAAGTCTCACGAAAGCGAAGGTTCAT
Organism: Prolixibacteraceae bacterium; assembly: GCA_039679975.1. Taxonomy (GTDB): domain Bacteria; phylum Bacteroidota; class Bacteroidia; order Bacteroidales; family Prolixibacteraceae; genus JBCFBK01. Next base: position 15,763 of record JBDKTZ010000575.1, on the reverse strand, counting down.
GAACTCATCCTTTCGAGCGATGTCTTTATCAATGTGCCTGTTTTGAAGCATCACAGCAGCACAACAGTAACAGCGGCCATGAAGAACCTGATGGGCGTGGTCTGGGATCGCGGGTACTGGCACCGCAATGACCTGCCCCAGTGTATTGCCGATTTCCCAACCTTCAGAAAGCCTGATCTGAATATTCTGGACGCTTACCGGGTGATGAAGAAAAACGGCCCCCGCGGGGTTTCGCTCGAAGATACGGTTACCATGAAAGCCCAGCTCATTTCGACCGATATCGTCGCAATCGATGCCGCAGCAATCAAGATGTTCGGAGTCGAACCGTCCACAATCGGTTATATGGGGAAAGCGGTCGAACTGGGTATCGGCACAATGGATCTTGATAAACTGAATATTAACCGGTTAACTGTCTGATCAAGCATGAATCGATTCTGGAAGCCTTTCAGGGTGACCCTATCGTTGATTATCCTGATTGCTGTTGCATTTATTTTCGTTGATTTCAGAGAAAACCTGGCCCCTTCATGGTACCAGGGCGTCACCTGGCTTCAGTTCATTCCATCGGTCAGCAAATTTCTGGTCGCAGCCGGGCTGGTCTCTGCCGGTTTTATTGTGGTACTGATCCTGACTTTACTGTTCGGCAGGGTCTATTGTTCAACAGTTTGTCCGCTGGGAATTCTTCAGGACCTGATCAGCTTTGTTTCCCGGAAATTCAGAAAAAAATTCAGGTTCAAGTATGCAGCGCCCAAAAATTTTCTCAGGTATTCTTTCCTGGTGCTGGCTGTTATCCCCCTGTTTTTTGGAGTGATCAGCCTGACTGCTCTGCTTGATCCGTACAGTAATTTTGGTCGGATCCTTTCCGGCTTGGGACAACCGCTGTATATCGCCTCCAACAATCTTCTTTCTGAACTGCTCATTAAAGTAAAGATTTATTCCATGGCACCGGAAGAGTTGCCGCCTTTCAACCCTGCAGCACTCATTTACCCGGTGATGATTCTGGGGCTGGTGCTTGTCCTGGCACTCCGGAAAGGAAGGCTTTACTGTAATACGGTTTGCCCTGTAGGAACACTGCTTGGATTGCTTTCACGTGTGTCTTTTTTCAAAGTCCGCATTGACCAAACCACTTGTACCAAATGTGCCAAATGCGCCATAGCCTGTAAATCTCAATGCATCAATCTGAAAGACCAGTCGGTCGACTTCAGCCGGTGCGTAGGGTGTTTTAACTGCCTTCACGCATGCAAGGACAACAGTATCGGTTACCGCTTCGGTCATGCAAAAAAAGAAGTTGAACAAAAGCCGGCACAGGCTATGAAAGTAAACGCCGATCCTGCAGACCAGTCAAAAAGGCAGTTTATATCCGATTCGCTGATGCTCACCGGAGCAATGCTGGGGATCTGCCATCTGGCAAAAGCGGAAGAGCAGCAGTTAAACGGGAAAAACCTGATCCCGGTGAAGAAGGAATATCCCTGTTCTCCTCCGGGATCCGTCAGTCTGCGCCATTTTAACGATATCTGCACCTCCTGTCATTTGTGTGTCAGCGCCTGTCCCAATGGCGTTTTACGCCCCTCACTGCTGCAATACGGCCTCGAAGGATTTCTGCAACCCTTCATGGATCCGGCAGCCGGGTATTGTAATTTCGACTGCACCGTTTGCGGTGAGGTTTGCCCCACGGGAGCTATCCTTCCTTTAACGGTCGAAGAAAAACAGGTCACCCAGGTCGGAGAAGTCCGGTTCATCAAAGAAAACTGTGTGGTTTACACCGACGAAACGCTTTGCGGAGCCTGCTCGGAACATTGTCCAACCAAAGCCGTTGAAATGGTTCCTTACAAAGATGATCTGAACATTCCGGAAGTCAATCCGGAAATCTGCGTAGGCTGCGGCGCCTGCGAACATGCCTGTCCTGTCCGCCCGCATCGGGCCATCTATGTAGATGGACTGGCTGTGCAGCAAATTGCTAAAAAACCGGAAGTGAAAGAATCGAAAGAAGGGTCGCTGGAAGAATTCCCGTTTTAAAAAGGTATACTGTTCATAAATTCAAAATAGACGGGTAACCCGCAGGGTATTACCCGTCTATTTTTTTCCGGACGAAGCCGTGTCTTTCACGGCTTGTTTTATGCTTTTTTTGCCCTGTACTTCAGAAACAGCCAGATAAATGCAACCGTTAAGAATATGGTGAGGATAATCACTGAGCGCAGTGACGCCGACCCCGCGGCCAAATGGTCATTGCCAAATTTAACCAGATTGGAATCATAGATATGACCAAGCAAGGGCTGTGCAACAGCGCCACCTAAAAACCCGACACCACCCATAATAGCCAAGCCAAGTGCACCGCTGGTAGGAACTCTCTCGGCGACAACGCCAAGCATGTTTGGCCAGAAATAAGCAACACCCAGCGCAAATACGGCTGCGGCGCCGAATGTCCACCATCCGGTTGAAATACTCAGCAACCAAAGACCGATTCCCGCGAAAACGGAAGAAAACAACAGTATGCCAATTCCTGAAAGCTTGTGAACAACCGGCCCGGCTGCCAAACGCGCCAAAGCCATGATAGCCGAAACCCAAACCAACAACAAAATTCCGGGAGCCTCCACGGTTTCAAGCAAGGCAGCAATCCACTGGTTGGTTCCCAACTCGGTCGCTGCCGTAAAAAGCATGCAAAAAACCATGAAAAGGAAAAGCGGTGAAATACAGGCTCTCAGCATATCCTGATATGTTGCTCCGGTAGACACACGTTCTGTTGCAGGGAACGTCTTTCCCAGAAACATAACTCCGTAACCCAATGTGGGGATCAGCATAACAGCCGTTTGCCAGCGCCATCCAATGCCAAATTTGTTCAGAAAATAAACCAATAAACCGCCAATCACAATACCTGTCGGGAACCACATGTGAAACCGGTTCAGTTTTGCCGTTTTATCGTCCGGATAAATGGCTGTGATCAAAGGATTACAGGCAGCCTCAACACTGCCATTGGCAATTCCGATAAACATCGTCGAAAAAAACAACGTCCAGAAACCACCGGCGAAAATGGTCATTGTCAGCCCGATCATATGGCACACAAAAGCAACTGCAATTACCCGTTTAATTCCCATGACATCAACAAGTGGCCCAAGAAAAATCATAGCTAAAGTAAAACCCCAAAAAGCGGTTCCAACGATCCAGCCTACCTGGGTAGCTGTAAGGCTGAACTCCTCCATCCAGGGAGTAATAAAACCACCTCTTGTTCCAAATGCAAGGGCGGTCACGACCAGCGCCAGACAACTGGCGTTGAATAATAAAATTTTGTGGATTTTTTCCATAAATTTGAGTTTAGAAGATTATAGCTTAGTTTATCGTTGTCCAAATTTACAGAAAAATCAGAACATAACACAACAGACCATCCTTTTTTGCAGGTATTAATTATTTACTTTCTGAAAAGGTACATGGCCCTTAACAATCTCAGCAGAATTTAGCAGGGGAAGATTTAATTGATGTAAAAAGCCGCTCAAAAACGCAGATTTTGAGCGGCTTTTCCAGTGGAACTGCCGGGAGTCGAACCCGGGTCCAAACGAGGAAGCCATATGCTTTCTACATGTTTAGCCCCGACTTGTTTTTCATGTAAGGACTGGATCAGGGCCACCGATCCTTACCTTAGCTTCTTTATTTTTACAGGTCAGCCGAAGCAACCAACCTGCTATCTCCGATTTTATTGCACCACCTGTTCGGAACGCCTCAGAGCATAGCATCCGGGTGATGTCTTGTCCCAGCACCTGGTGCCGGGATTAAGCATATACCTACTAAATTCGGTTACGCAGCAAGAGCGTAGTTATTTTCGCCAATTAATTGTTCGGTCATTGAGATTTCCGAGCCAACAACCAAAGCTCGACATGCTTACATACCTCTTCTACCCGCTGTCAAAACCAGTCAGCCCCATTGTTCTTCAAATAACTACATCCCTTATTACAACTGAAAACAGTTCTTTTGGGAACGCAGTAATAATTAAATTACCCGACAAAGATAACATATTTAGAAGTTTTGCACAATTATTGTAGGCTTTAGCTGTCTCATAAAAAAAAGGTTTTGGGTGACGTTCAGCTCACGACCAGTATTTTAATACGAAAATGATAAAATTCAAAAAATGAAAAAAACTTTATTGCTGCTCATCATGAGCGGGATCATTTTTGCCTGCGAGGGCCCCGAAGGACCTCCGGGAGAACCAGGAGAGCCAGGTCAGGGCCCAAACTGGGTTGTTCTTGATATCAATATTAAACAATCTGACTGGAAAAGAACAGGCGGTGCAAACGAACTCGAATCCTTCTTTTCCGCTTCTTATGATGTTCCCAAGCTCACCAGTACCGTATACAATGACGGAATTGTGATGGCCTATATTGAGTTTCAGGGGAATTTTCAAACTCCTCTCCCTTATATACGCTATTATGGAAAACAACAGGGAGACACCGAATTGCTGTGGAGTGAAACACTTGATTATGATTACGGACCGGGGAAAATTACGTTCTATTCCACCCCTTCCGATTTCGCAACAGAGTACACGCCTGACGCAGCGGTGATCAGAGTGGCATTCATCTGGTAACGGATCGGGTAATCAATTTTATCAGGTTGACCAAAATAAATATGTCGGGTTATCTGCTTTTTTCCAGCGAAAATATTATTTTTGCATCCCGTTAACCAATCGGGATGTAGCGCAGTTGGTAGCGTACCACGTTCGGGACGTGGGGGTCGCCTGTTCGAGTCAGGTCATCCCGACAGTAAAAAAGAAAAGCCCGTAAATGAAAACTTTACGGGCTTTTTTGTATCCCCGACGGTTTAAACGGATATTCACTGAAATCTGTGCAATTCCGCAATAGCCTTGTTCAAATCTCTTTCCATCTCCAGCAACTTGTCCGTACTGTTATAGTAAACAGACAACTCGTACAGGTATTCGGAGAGAGAAATTTCACCTTTATCCAACGCTTTTTTTAATAAATCTGAATGATTGAAAGCAAGCAGGCTTTTTTTATATTCGGCAATGCTGCTTTGCAAAGCGACCACCTTTGCGTGAATCACTTTCATTTCATTGTAAAACTGAAGCTTTACATCTGCTTCCATGCTCTGAACGGCAAGCGTTTTGGCTTTTGCATACTTCACGGTGTTTTTATTCTCCCACAAAGGGATGGAAACTCCTATGGTAATGCCCTGAAATTGTTCTCCTGTTACTTTTTCGCTCATATACCCGGCGTCTATTTTAGGCAACACCATAGCCGATTGTAAATTCGTTTGCTTTTGACTGATCGCAATTTCCTGTTTCAGCCATTGCAAAACCGGGTTGTTTCTTTCGGCGAATGCGTACCATTCTTCAAAATCGGGCAGGATCGTTTCGTCAGGAAGACTTTTTTCTGTAAAATTGACGGGTATTCCGCCATTAAATATGGCCAGCCGCGACAGGAGCGCTTTTCGTTCAATTTCTGCCGTTTCAATTTCTTTGTTCAGGGTCAGCCGGTTTAGCTGAGATTTATTGTATTCAAGGATATTTGCTTCACCTGCATCGTATTTTGCCTGGTATGAGCCGGCAATTTGCCCGGCATGAACTTCCCTTTTTGAAAGTTCCGATCTCCGTGCATTCAGATAAGCCAGGTCTGCCAGTACCGACCGGGCTTCCGACAAAATGGCCTTTTGCTGTTTTTGGTATTCCAGTTCGGCTTGTTCATTTTTCAGATTTGCAATTTGACTTTTATATCCGTAAACTGTTGGGAAATAGAAAGATTGTTTGACGCTGAAATCGGTCCGGTTGCCAATCGTTGAAGGGTTCCCCCAAAGGTAATTGAAACCGGCCTCAGGATTTTGCAGATAAATACCTGTCCTGTTCCCTATTTCCTCTGCATCAATGTTTTTTCTCAATGCCAAAAGCGTTGTATTATTCTTTTCAATTTCGCTCAGGATATTCCCGATCGGCTGCGCAAAAAGATTAAAACTGAATACCAGTCCTGTCGCTAATAGAATTAAATGTTTCATATTCTTCCGGCTTTAGTAATCCCGTGATTCTTTAACATACTGTAGACAATGGGTACAATGTAAATGTTAAGCAGCGTAGAACTCAGCAACCCGCCCAAAATTACCCTGGCCATAGGACTCTGTATTTCATTGCCTGAAAGATTGCCTCTTAAGGCCAGCGGTATCAAGGCAAGAGCTGCTGTAAGAGCGGTCATCAGAATGGCATTTAAACGATCGGACGACCCGCGTGTGACAGTCTCGTACAACGGAATACCCTGTTCCTGTAATCTTTGGTAATTGGAGATCAGCAATATTCCGTTTCGGGTGGCAATACCAAACAGAGTGATGAAGCCAATAATTGCCGGGATACTCAAAATACCGGATGTGATCCAGATAGAAAACACCCCGCCAATTAGTGCAAGCGGTAAATTGAGCAAGATAATACCCGCCAGTTTGAAATTTTTAAACTCCTGATACAACAACAGGAAGATGACCACAATAGCAATGGCAGACGTGAGCATGAGCGTTTTTGAGGCTTTGGCCTCACTTTCAAACTGCCCGCCATATTCGATCCTGTAGCCTTCGGGCAAAGTTACCTTTCTGTTTATATTTTTCTGAATCTCCTGAACCACGCTCCTTAAATCGCGTTCGGCTACATTGGCCGAGATCACAATTTTTCGCTGAACGTTCTCTCTGCTTATCGGGCTTGGCCCGGAAACAGAAACAATATCGGCAACCTGTTCCAGCGGAATTTTGTTTCCGTTTTCGGTGTCGATCAATGCCGTCCGAATCCCCTCCATCGTTTCGGTATAATCGCTATTCAGCCGCAATACGAGATCAAAACTGCGTTGGCCTTCATAAATGTCGGTGAGCTTTTCACCTCCAAATGCAACATCAATATATTCGTTAAACTGCCCGTTGCGAATACCGTATTGTGCGAGCATATTGCGGTTGGCGCGTATTTGCACCTGCGGAATTTCAATCTGTTGATCAACATTGACGTCGACCAGCCCTTCAATATCAATAATTGAACTCTTAATCTGATTGCCCAGGGAAAACATTTTATTCAGGTCGGTGCCGAAAAGCTTAATGGCAATATTTGCCCTGGTACCCGAAAGCATATGATCAATCCGGTGTCCAAGGGGTTGTCCAACGGTAAAGGCGATTCCCGGTATCCTCGATAAAGTTGCCCGCACATCGGCCATAAACTCCTGTTGGGTGCGTTCCTTCAACTTAAAATTGACATCGATTTCAGCGCTGTTCGTCGTTTGTGAATGTTCGTCAAGTTCTCCGCGACCGGTACGGCGGGCCGTGCCCGAAACTTCGGGTATTGCCAGCAATTCTTTTTCGACAAGGTTACCAAGGCGGTCACTCTCCCCAAGCGACGTTCCGGGTTTGGTAATCACCGACAGCGTTAATGCTCCTTCATTGAACTCGGGCAAAAAACTTCGTCCAAAGCCGGAAAACAGAACGAGTGACACAATGAACAGTCCGATTGCTGAAAAAAGGATCACCTTTCTATACCGCAACGCTCCAATCAATGACTTCTCATAAAAGGAAGTTAATTTGCGTACCAACCATTTTTCTTTCTCATTTTTTGCCAGATACTTATCGTCCGATAACAGCATCTTCGACAACAGGGGGGTAAGAGTCATTGCCACTACCATCGAAACAAATAACGACACAATAAATGCAATTCCAAGCGGTTTTAACATCCGGCCTTCCATTCCCGACAGAAAAAACAGCGGAAGGAAAGCCACCATGATGATGAGCGTCGCATTCAGTATTGAAGCCCTGATCTCTTTTGAAGCTTCAAAAACGATGTGGAACGGCGTTTGCCTTTCCTGCAAAGGTTTTTGCCTGTTTTGCCGAAGCCGCTTATAAACGTTTTCAACATCAATAATCGCATCGTCGACCAGTGAACCAATGGCAATGGCCATGCCCCCAAGACTCATCGTATTAATGGTCATTCCCAATCCCTTTAATACCAAAATTGCACCAAGCAGTGAAAGCGGGATGGCCACCAAAGAAATGATTGTTGTACGAAAACTTCCCAAGAAGAGGAAAAGAACAATGATCACGAAAATTCCTCCTTCAATCAGGGCATCCTGTACGTTATTCACTGATGTTTCAATAAAATCAGCCTGACGAAATATTTTAGTGTCCAGTTTTACATCGGCAGGAAGGGTTTTTTGCAATTCGGTAAGGTTCTCTTCAATCCTCCGGGTAACATCGAGCGTATTGGCATTAGGTTGTTTCGAAATAGAGACGATAACGGCAGGCCTGGCGTTTCCGGAAGCATAGCCCATTTTTGGTGCGCTCCCGATTCTCAGTTCTGCAACATCAGCAATACGAACCGGTTTCCCGTTAATCGATTTCACATAGGTATCTGCCAGCACATCGAGATCGGAAGAACGCGCGATTCCGCGCACCACGTATTCGTTTCCGTACTGCCGTAACACCCCGCCAGTTGAGTTTTGGCTTATTGCACGGCATGTTTCGGCCAGTTCGCTCATCGAAACCTTATAATAATCCATTTTTTGCGGATCGGCCAGCACCTGATACTGCTTATAGTCACCGCCAATGATGGTCACCTGCGAAACACCACCCGTGGCAAGGATGAGCGGTTTCACATTCCATTCGGCAATCGTACGCAGTTCCATCATGGAGGTACTGTCGGCCTGCATACCGACGAAAAATATTTCGCCCATGACGCTCGACTGGGGAGCCAAAACCGGTTGTCCGATACCGAATGGCATTTGTGATGAAACGGCGATCAATTTTTCGCTCACAATCTGACGCGCCTTAAACATATCGGTTCCCCAGTCAAATTCTACCCATACGAACGAATACCCCTGCGATGATGATGACCTGACCCGGCGAACATCGGTTGCACCATTTACTGCAGACTCGATCGGGAAAGTAACCAGCCGTTCAACCTCTTCCGATGCCATTCCATGTGCATCGGTCATTACCACAACGGTTGGCGCCGTCAGATCGGGAAACACATCCACGTCCATGTTTGAAGCAGTTCTCATCCCGAAAACCACCAAAATCACCGAACAAAGCAAAATCAGATACTTGTTGCTCAGTGAGAAGCTTATGATACGGTTTAGCATAGCTGTGATTTAGTGAACGTGACCGGAATGAGCGTCTAACGTACCGGTAGCCTGCGCCAGCTTAAGGATCATTGCCCCGTGCAATACAATCCGTTCGTCAATGCTTGTCCCCCACAAAATTTCAGTTCTTACACCATCGGTTTTACCGGGAACAACTTCCCGCTTCTCGAACAATTCGGGCGTTATCTGTACCCACACAAAATAACTGCCCTGTTCTTCCAGCAAAGCAGTATTAGGAATGGTGACCGCTTGTGAATTTGTCTCTGTTTTCAGAAAAACTTCCACAAAACTCCCGGGAGTGAAACCCGCATTGTTATCGATCTGCAAGTTTACCGGGATCAGGTAATTATCGGCATTTACGGTTTTCCCATACGATAGTACCTTTCCATTCAGTTGCCCGAAGCTGTATACCTGGTCATCGTGCATCGTGCGGATATTGGCCGAATGGATAGAACCCAGCACAGAAGCATATTTCTGCGGCAGATTAATGCGCAGAACAAGGGCTTTATTCTGTGATACCGTAAAGATAGCCTGGCCTGTCCCGACATAACTTCCGTTCTTTATAAAAACCTGTCTGACAAAACCACTCATCGGACAGATCACCGTTTGTCCCGATGAACTGAAATTTTTGTTCAGATTGTCGTAAACAGCTTTCGCATTTTCGTATTGATTTTTAGAGGCGATGAAATCTTTCTCAGAAATAATTTTGTCTTTTACAAGCTCCCTGGACCTTTCATAGTCGGCATTAGCCTTTTCAAAATTGCTTTTGGCTTCAGCATATCTGACCGAACTGTTATTGTCGGCCAGGTCACCCCCTCTGATTGAAAATAATGCCTGACCGGCAGTGACTTTAGCGCCTTCCTGCAGGGCATTTGAAGTGAGCTGCACCACACCGTTTGTCTTAGCCGTAATAATCATTTCGTCACTATTCGACGATTCAATTAGCGCTGTCGCCTTAATTACCGGTCCGAAAGGCCCAAGTACCGGATGACCGGTTGAAAAATCAATTTTCCATGACTGTTCCTTGGTAAATACGGTGGCATTGACTCCCGATGCCTCTGCCTTTTCGGCTGCATCATGCGCCTCGGAATGCCCGGAAAAAACAGTTACCTGCGGAACCAAAACGTCATAATTGCCTGTCCCGGTAAAAACTTCAAATTTCAACGTTCCTGTACCTGCTGTTTCAGGCTTAATATCGAAACTGTATATTCCCTTACGTGTGGGTTTATCGACTGATTTTCTTATTTCCTTATTCTGCACCGTAAGGATCATTGTTATCTTTTCAGCCTCAACAGCTCTAAAATCGGGCAGGGCCGAAAAGTGCGAAACTACGGTTGCCGTTTCTCCAACCACAAAAGCATCGGCTTCAGCGAATAATTCATATTCGTTGCTATAGGCCGTATATTGAAATTTTGCTTCGTCATGTTCTCCGGTTTCACCAGGCCCATGCCCTTCATGCCCTGCCGGTTTGCCGGTCTGCCGGTTGCACCCTGTTACGGCAAATACCATAAAGGCAACCACTCCTATTTTAAAATTCATGTTTAATCCTTGTTTAATTCTTCATACTATAGCATACCTCAATACCCATCACATTAAATCGTATGCAATGAGTACAACCCAAAATCCGAAAAATTAAACTGCAGGAGGAGCGCGCAGACCTGATGAAGCAACAATGAATGAAGAATACGAATAATGAATAACAGGAATTGCCAGATCAGTGAAAAAAACCGGAATTAAGCTTTTGCTTTCTGTATGAATAAGGGTAAATAAACTATTGAACGACCCGTTATCAGTATGCGCAATACGGTCAATTTCATGTTTCCACTGATTTGACGGCAGGACAACCGCTTGTTCCAACCCGCAGTTTTCCTCTCCGTGCTGATGATTGCCGGCAGTATTACCGTGATTACATGCGACATCACTGCTTTGACAATGTGTGCTTTTATTACAAACCTGATCGTGGTGGTGATGAAATGTAACGGCATGAACCAATAAAACAATATTGGCGAGGAGTATAAAAATATATGCCGTTATTTTCTTCACTTTTAAAATGAATATTGTTGACAAATATAACAAAAACCATCAGAAACATTCAGGGAACGGCCCTAATATCTGTTTTAACAAAATAAACAAATACTGACTGATTGCGACACCCGTTCTGTTCGGGTTACAGGATGGAGAAGGAAAGGCGACATTAAAAACTCCAACTGGCGCCAACGGCCATGCCTAAAGATTGAAGTTTTATCTTGTAATAGCCAATGTCATTGAAAGGAACTTTCAGATAAGGTTGAACATAGAGACTGATCCTTGAATTCAGCTTCCGCTCATAGCTTGCCTGTACATTCAGGACACTTAACCAATGCTGATTCTCATTGACCAGGTGAATATCCTCCCGGCTGCTGCTGTTAAAACGATAATCTTCCTTCAGCATAATATAAGATGAAATACCCGTCCCGAAACCAATGCGGGTTTTCCCTTTATTAACAAGCGCATAACTGACATTAACGGGAATATCAAGAACACGGCAGTCTGCATCGACCATTTGCGTATAGGAAGCATAGGTATAACCGGTTTCGTAAAGCTTTTTCGCATATACAGCTCCTGTACTCAGACTCCATTTATTGGTAAGACCAAGCGTAACCAGAAGGCCAATATCACTGCCAAACCGACCGTTATTCAGGTTATCGGCCCCGTTATAGGCCGGAGCGAGCAAGAGACTCAGCGCGATCTGAGGACGTTGCGGTTCAGGCAAATTGATTGGCTCTGTAAAGCCGGGAATTGATCTGCTCTGACGCTGTTTCTCTGCCGAAGGTCCTTGATTATCCGGTTTCACTGAATCTGTCAGGTAAACCGATTTGTTATCGTCCCGCTCCACTGGTTTCGGCATTTTGACTTTCGTATCTGCAATCACCATACTGTTGTTTCCATCCCGATAGGCGTTTTCTTTCAATTTACTTTCTGAAAGTTCCTGAATGCCCGGTTTGCGTACCGGTTCGTTCATTGCCTGTGAACCTGAAAGTTTCTGAATGCCCGGTTCGTTTATTGCCTGTGAAGAAGAAAGCTCGCTGCGCTTGTCATTGGTTATTTTTGTCGTTTCAGAAGAAGACGGAACCCTTTTTTGATCCTCCTGTACTTCCTGTTTTTCGTCTTTAGTTGTGGATTCCTGAACTAATCTTTCTTGTTTTACGGGCCGGATCATCCAGATTGAGAATACCAATAAGAACAGCGCTGCGATGCCGGCTAATGATTTTATCCGGAACATTGGTCTTTTCCTTTTTTCGTAAAGGTCAAGCCGATGCTCCAGTTCTGACCATCCGCTTTCGCCAGGAATGACCGTATCGTCTTCCCGATTCAATCCTGCTTTAAACAGTTCATCAATTTTGTTTTTGTCCACCTCTTTCATGATTGACCCGAATTTGTATGAACCGAACATGCTGCTTCGCAATACCCGACGGTAATATACTAATTTTCAGCAATATGACGGCCAACCTGTTCATTGTTTTATAATTCCATATCTGTTGCATAATTAATTGTATGTGATCCGTTCAACATCTGCTGCAATTTTTGCCTTGCTTTGTGCAGGTTTGACCTTGATGTGCCTGCGCTTATACCCACTATCCGGGCTATTTCATCATGAGAATATCCGTCAATTGCATATAAATTAAAAACGATCCGGTAAACGGGAGGAAGACGCTGAACGTATGACAGCAAGTCTTCATATTCAAGTTTTTGAACAACAGCCGACTCATTTAAATAGTAATCGTCTGCCTTTTCCAAGCCATCCATTTGTGTCCACTTTATATTTGCCCGGTAATAATCAATCGATGCATTGTACATAATTTTCCTTAACCAGGCTTTGAAAGGCCAGCTGTTGTCGTATTTTTCGATATTGATAAACGCTTTAAAAAAACCTTCATTCATGACTTCAGAAGCTTCGTACCGGTTATTGGCACAGCGCAGACAAATTTTCATAGCAAAACCGTAAAGCCTCTGATACAATAACTTCTGGCTTTGCCGGTCCTGCTTTTTACAACCATCAATAAGGTGCTGTAACTCTTCTTCTGCCATGTAAGGAACTACTGTGTCATGTTACCGTTATAAGTGTTTCTGCAGCTGCACTCAAACCGCAAGAACGCTAAAATAATTTTTCCGTTCCCGGCGTCCTGCTTCCGTCGATTGGTTTTTACATATAACTTACTGATTTGAAATAACATATTATCCAATAAAAAGTTTGTCGAATTTGGGAAAGATTTATTCTGTGGATTTGTTGAACAACGAAAATGTCCGGGTGATACTGAATCCCCAGCGAAAGCCACCCTTGGTCCAGCTGCTGCTTGTGCCCGGAATGAACTGGTTTTCCAATATGGCCGTAGAATTGGTAAAGCTGAAATTAAAAACATGGCCGCCCGTTTCAATTTCAAGGCCTACCCCCAAAGGATTGTAAAACCTGAAATCTTTTTCCTGAAGGAAATAATCTTTCGTATCCTGATCGCGAAAAGCTATAAAATAGTCGGCGACCACAGCCATCCATTTGCTTACTTTCACTCTTCCTCCGATTCCAAGGGCAAACATGTTATTTTTATCCATAAAGGTCACATAATTCCGGCGCACATAGGTTGGTAAAAGAGTAAGCGAGAGGTCTTCACTGAATTTCCTGGCCAGGATTGTCTGGGCAACAAAGCTCATTCGGTCGCCAAAATCGGAAAAGGCGGCATCGGATGTGACAAGATCCCTTTTTTTCATGCCCGATACTGCCGCATTTCCGAAAAGGGTCAACGAAAACGGCATGCCCTGATTGGTCTGCCTGAGCATACGGTACTTCGATTTAAAATAATAGATCTGAGCCTGATCGGTACTCACTCCGTTAGGGGCGCCTTTTGCTCTGCCAATTCCGATATTCAGATCGTCGCTTATCCCATAGTCGAAACCAATCAGAATATCAGTCGAATTATCAAGCCCGAAAAAAGTCTTCGTACCGCCGTTCTTTCCTGCAAAGTCGCCAAACCTGTGCATGACAACAAACAACAGGTCATGTTTGTGGATGGTTTCGTTCGACTGGCTGTTGATAAGCCGCGGCGATTTAAATGTTTCAAGTACCGGAAGCGATTCTGTACCGGCAACCGAATCCTTGAATAATTGTTCCAGGTTAACCTGAGCCATCACAGGAGCACTTCCAAAGCAGGCTACGATTATGAAAATTAGTGTCTTCATTCAGATTATTTTTTCCTGTTATTGTACGTTACTTTGTTTCAGGTTCATATATGGCATTTATCGTCACTTCCACGACCTCTGCAATATTTTTAATCACCAGTCTTGGTATTTTTATCCGGTGGTCTGCAATATGAACCGGGAAAACCGCATGCGCTGTGATTTCTCCTCCCTTCACTTTCATCACGCCTTTCACCGTATAGTTTTTGGGCACGTTATGAATGGTAAGATCACCCTGAACCGTCACAGGGTAGTTGCCATCCCTGGAAAAATTAACGGGCCCTTTTATTGTCCCGCTAAATTCGGCGTTTGGATATTTACTGCTTTCCAGATAGTTTTCATTGAAGTGTTCCTGCATGAGACTTTTCTCAAATTCAAAAGAACGGACCGGCACTTTGAAATAAATCCTGTCCGATACCGTATCGATTGCCGAAACCCCTTTCGTACTCTCACTCTTAATGTCTTCCAACGGCGCTTCGGAGAAAAAACTGATCACCACCTCACGCGACGGGAGCTGCGCTTGCCCTGCCCAGCTTATCACCACAAAAATGATTATTGCTAATCCTTCCTTCATCGCTGTATATTTTTAATTTTCGGGAGCGCAATTACTGATCCAGACATCCAGCGAATCACGTATTGCCGCCGGAAGCGGGGCATTCCCCCTGGGCATGTCGGCATTGTCCTGAATGACCCGTGCATAGAACGACTGCTCTGCATAGGGAAGCAGGCCGTTATATGTCGTAAAATTGCCGGGACCTGCCGAATTTCCGCCATGATGACACCTGATGCAATAGTTGTCCATGATCTTTTTCACGTAATTGTTGTAGGTCACGTCCATCTCGGGGAATTCGGGCGTACAATCGCCCGGGCCAGGTTCGTCGTCTGCAAATTCGGGAGCCATGTTCGTACATCCGAAATGAACGACGGCAATCGCCGTTAACATGATTAAAATCGTTTTCTTCATATTCATCGCTTTACTGTTTCTGACTTTTTGGGAAAGTCCGGCTCCGGCTTTATATGCCTCCGGAGCTCAGAACAGCTTTCCGTTAATACCCTCCGCCTCCGCCGTTTCCGGGTGGAGGATTCGAACCGGACGTACTTTTATTGAGGCGTGCAATTACTTCACCTCCGGGATAGGTTGTGGTATGGATCTGCGCGTAGATTTTGGATGCAGCCAAATCCTGCACCTGCTGAGCGGTTAACGTAGCTTTCCCCGATATCGTTCCGCTTGTAGCCGCCGGAAAACCGGTAATGGGAACAATCACGGGGCCGTCTTCATGAAAATGCATACCGGCAGCATTCGATCCCAGACCCGTCCAGCTTATCGTATAGGACAACTCCATCGTATTGGGATCGTAGGTTGCAGTGGTCGTACCTGTAGCCGAAGTGGTGACTGCATCGGTCGATTTCACAAAGCTTCCGCTGTAGTTTACTTTCGACGCCATTTCCGGTTCATCGTCGTCATTACAGGC
>JBDKTZ010000338.1:0-13341 GCA_039679975.1 Prolixibacteraceae bacterium | reverse complement strand
CCGTGCCATAATGTAGAAAAAATCATGAATCTCGCCAAGTAACTGTTTTTGCAATCCGTAACCGGAAAGAATATCAAGCCGGAGGTAATTCCCGATAAACGCGTTGGCCCTGTAAACTTCCGGATAGCTTAGCTGATCATTTCGGTTGGGTCCGAATTCTGTTGGTAGTTTTCTCCACAGGTCCGGATAGGTTTCAGGAGTGGCAATATTGAAAAAGAAAGCGTAATACTGGCAAACTTCGGTCGTATTCTGCGTGGACCGAAGTTTGCCGTCCTGATCGCGGACGGCATTATCCACGAAGAAAGATCCGTTGAATGACTGCTTCCGGATTACTTGCCTGATCTGGTCAGCTTTTTTCTGCCAGGCTTCATGGTGATACAGCCGCGCGGCACTTGATAAAGCCGAACTGTAGAGCATATTCGACGGGTAATTCACATCCTGCACCAATTCGTTGGCTTTCGACCATTCGACAAAAATCCAGCCGTCGAGCTTTTCAAGCAGCCCGTCCTGATTCTCAAATTTTTCAAAATATTCCAGTAGTTTTTCGACGCGTGGCTTAAGCCGGGTCACCAGAACAGGATCACCGCCACGGCTGGCATAATCGTCGATCTGAATGATAAACCACAGGGCCCAGTTGGGAATGAATGATCCGTTATAATGATCGGCAGGATAACACATCGGCAGCATTCCTTCGGGGAGGTGGGCAAATGTTTCAGGAAGGGCAAAGTTCTCATAGAAATTGCGGGCAACTTGCG
This sequence comes from Prolixibacteraceae bacterium, assembly GCA_039679975.1. GTDB lineage: Bacteria > Bacteroidota > Bacteroidia > Bacteroidales > Prolixibacteraceae > JBCFBK01. Next base: position 12,586 of record JBDKTZ010000338.1, on the reverse strand, counting down.
AACGACCTGTAAATTCTTTTTCCATGATGGCTGTAAAATAGCTGTCGCAAAGCCAGCCGGCCCGCTCGCGCGAGGGGCAGTCCATGAAAATATCCACTGTATTTTGCCTGAAGGTTTGCCTGGCTGCCTTATAGATTTCGTTCAACTTTTCATTGCTGCACTGAAATGCCGCCTTCGGGTTTTCGGGATAAGCATATTCACGCAGGTATACATCCTGAACCGTGCATGATCCCTTCAGCGCAATCAGTTTTAAATACTTGAACGTATACGGCTCGAATGATTCAAGCCTATAATTACCTGGTTCCAACTCATAAACGACATAGTTGTTTGTGCCACCCATGTGCTTTTTTGCGTTTACATCGCCGTCGGTCAGTATTTCATCGAAATAAAAATAAACAGTGGCCGGTTCTGTACAGCTGATCTTCGATCCAATGAAACCGGAAAGATTGATACCCATGTTAAGCGTACAAAACTGATTTTCGGTAAGCGTAAAAGGCTCCCCCGTGAACGCTTTTGCAAGGGTGTCGCGACTCTTGTTGGTAAATTCCTGAACCGTTAGCGATGGTAAAACTTCCAGCTCGCTTTCCTTGTAACCCTTAAGCTGGTCGCTGATGTTGACCAACGACCGGTCTTTCTTGTACTTATCAGGTTTCCGGAGCCCGATTGCTCCGCCGGCAAAAACTGAAACAGGATGGACAACTGTATAATCGGGCATTTCAACACTGCGATCCAACAATTTTACCGGAGGAAGGCTGACCAGCTTTACCGGGTCGACCGGAACTTTGGCCGACGATCTCCATTGACCGAAGCCATCTTTCAATCGGTAATATTCTGTAAACGGCCGCTGGTAGCTGTATCGTTCCACTTTCTGCAGCCGTTCCTTAATTTGGAAAGCTTCGAAATCAGCATTGTTCCCGGTAGCCAGCACGACCTGTTTGCCTGAAAGTACTTCAGCTTGCAAAAACGAGGGCTGATCGAGTGTGTAAAATGTGTTGATATTGTATCCGGCCACTTCAACAGCAAGAATATTTTCGCCCTTCCTGACTTTTTTGCTCAGGTCGTACGTATCGACGCGGTAATAGCCGTGTCCGGCACGGGCCGGGCCATATCCCAAAAACTCGCCGTTCAGAAACACCCGGTAAAGGGTTGATGCCGTAATTTTCAGATGAAAGCTCTTCGTTTTCTCCGCCTGAAAAACTCCGCGGAACCCAATACTAAGGTTCATTTCGGTTTGTCTTCCTTCGGCCCAGACAGGAAGTGCCTTTTTCATTAAAACAGGTTCGGCAACGGAGTAAAAATTAAGAAGGAAAATTCCAAGCAAAAGTAGATATGCTTGCTTTACTTGATAGTTCATATTTTTTATGTTAGTCTAGTTTACAAAATCATGAAAAATAAACGATGATCCTCCCCCGTCAAAAATAGCCATGTGTCTGAACATCGCCATATTTAAGGGCAATATCCAGTCGCTTTACAATTGCTTTCTCACCATTTGCTAAACGGAAAGAAACAGTGTTATATCCTTGTTTTAAGCAGCTTGCCGGAATACGGAAGGCATGTTCTCTTTCTCCCGGAGTCAGTGTTTTTTCACGGTCGTAAAGATGCGGGTAGGACAGTTCCTCTTCGGTTAACGTCTCGCCGTTAACCTTCACTTCACAGCCGGATTCATGGCTTAATCTAAAAAAAAGAATACTTTCTTCCGGTACTGTAACCTTCGGATCGTCGCCGATATAAATATTTGCTTCAGAAGTTTTGTCTCCGTCCACTTGTAAAGGAAGCGAAGAATTCACTTTCATCCCATACGCATCAGAACTGTCATCGCACAAACAGTATATTTTGTTGCGGTTTTTTAGGGTCTCAGGCAAACCCAGTTCCTGAAGCAACTGCGGAGCACTTACCCGGCAAACCAGTCCTCCGTCTTCGAGATGAAGCTGCCCGTTATACGTCGAATGGTATTCCCCGTAGTACTGGTTAAACAGGTATAACCCGTCAGCCCCTTGTGACCATATATGAGAGGCCATTCCGCGTAACATCCCGTGCGAATAAAATTCGCGGGGACGATAGCCGCCATCATCAATCGAAGCATAAACAGGAATAGTATCATTATCAAAGTCTTTTATAAATTGAGCTACGGGCAAAGATGTATTTCCGCGCCAGTGTACACCGATACTCACGAAATCAACTAATCCGAGACGAATCCATTCCCGGATATCCAGCCCCTTGTCAAGGCATGTTTCAAGCGAGGGAGGTACCCTTACCGAAAGAAGTATTTTTTTACCGCGCCGGGCAGAAACCGAATCAACCTTTGCACGGATATCCTTCACCAGTTGGGTCATTAAAGGTGCATTTTTCTGTCCTTCACCAACTTTAAAATAAACGATAAAACGCATAAAATCAAGGTCAAACCCATCAATCATATCATATTTATCGAGTTGTTCTGAAATCATTGCCAGTTTTTGATCACGAACCTCCTGGTGTGCAAAATCGAGCGCCCGGGAAGCATTCCAACCAGGAGTCGAATCATTGAGCCAATATTCAGGATGACTGTACCAGAAAGTGGAATAGAGAAGGGGACAATGAGTGGTCGTATCATTAAAATGCAAATCATTCATCCTGTAAGTGATAAAGGCCTCCATCCCGTCTTCCTTTGCCCGTTTTAAAGAAGCAGCAATCAGGTCAGTTCCTTCTTTTTCCAGGTTCAGAAAATTCAGATAAAACTTTCTGAAATAACGAAAGTTTGCAGTATCGCTGCCACAATCATATTTCCCGTTCTGGTCGTCGCAAAACAAGCGGCTGTATTTTGAACGATAATAAGGATAATCGCTGCCGCTGCACATCATAAAAGTGGTTACCTGCGAATGGGCAACCATATCGACATAGGCATTGAGATCGGCCACACTCAGCGGACGCTTATAAAACCAGAAATTACCCAGGGCGTCCGAGCCATCATTATTGTGGATGATCCGGTATTTACTGTTCCGTTCTTCCGGCAACTGACATGACGGATAAAATGCAGATATCAATAAGAGTACGGCAATTAGTTTAAAAAAATTGTGCATGATCTATATCTTATAGTGTCAATTTATTAGAATGAAAATCAAAATTAGCGCCCCCGATCAATTTTGTAATTGTACTATTTTTTCGGGCCACATCAAAAGCAATTAGTCGGAAAAATCGATATCTGCAAGACTATTTTCATTGCTGATTAGTTTTATAACCGATGGGTAAAAAAGTCTGACCGCGCCCGGATATCTTGCAGATTACTAAAACTCGGATATATTTTTTAAGTAATTTTATATTTTATCGTTTGTTGAGCTTGTTTGGTCATCAGCCTATTGTCCGGATGAATATTTGATTAGCTGAAGTGGCCCGGCTAAACCGGAAGCCTCCGGACTATAGGTTCCCTTTATACCGACATGCGAAGTCCAAATACCATTCAGATGTCCGGTTTCTCTGATATCTCCGATTAAACGGTTCCTGTTTGTTGTTGCAGCAGTCACTTCCAAACGGTTATGTTCTTTCAGTAAACCGTTAACAGGAATGCACACCTCTGATGTCCAAATATTCCGAAGAAAGTGACCATTCAGTTTGACTTCCCCTGTGGTTCTGAAAACGTTCAAATCAAGAAAGACCGGACTGTCATTATTAAAGTATGCAGGCGGAACATTGAAGTCAATAATGTACCTGGCTTCACCTGAAAAGTATTTGATTTTGTTCAAATCGAATTCTGTCAGCGATTTTAAACTTGAAATTTTGACAGTTTCGATAGTGTCCCCGTTAATTGGAGTAAATTCAATACTTCCGTTGAAACCGGTTATTGTGCAGATTTCAGGAGATGCGGCTTTAAACGACATCTTTTCTCCTGAATCGGTGGTTATCTGGTAATTTCCCCTGATACGACCAACTAATGACCAGCGACCCTTTGTATTTTTTATCTCCGGGAGCACATCGGGAGAAACATCACTATCCTGTACCGGAAATATCTGATTTCCATCTAATTCAACCTTTATAATATGACTTTGCCGATTCCTTTTAGCGAACACGAAGAACAGAGACTCATTCGCATTCAAACGAGCCGGAATACGAACTTTCCCATTATTTTGTGCGTAAATAAGTTGACTTTTACATTCTCCTGTCATCGGGTTCCATATTTCAGGGCTTTTATCTCCGACCGAGAAATTACACTCAAAATTCAACGGCCGTTTATGTTGATTAACAACAAAAAAAACATCTTCATCCCCGCTGGTTTTGTGAATTGATAGTACCTCAAGGGAATCGGGCAGTGTAGTTGAAAAAACAGGTTCAATATTCAAATTCTGCAATAGATCGTCTATTGATGCTCCCCACCATACCGTTCCGTTACCGTACTGATTTTTCCCGTTTTTCCCATTTTCGTAATCTTTCCAAAGTTTCGACGTAAGATCCTCAAAATCTTTCAGCTTTTCAGTTTTGTCTTTCAGTGACAGTAATTTCTCAGGCTTCTCCCCGCAAACAACAGCGCCGTCACGAACCAATCTTTCAATTTCAGTTAAGGTGGAATAGTTTATAAAACGGATATCAGGCAACGCCAGTAATGAAAACGCAACGCCACCCGGAAACGTTATCTTACCGTCTTTAACAACAGCCTTTTGAAGCAAATCAAAATTGCACGGGTTGGCATGAATACCCTTTGGAATATTGTCAAACAACTCAGTATTTAAATCCTGAGGCCATTCATCTCCTATAAAATAAAGGACATCTGCCGGAATTATCCCTTTTTGAAGTACATACTGAATTCGCGCCTGATAATCGAGCCAGCCGGCAGAATAATTCCACCATGGTGTATTCCGGTTAAAATGAGAGCCAAAGCAGAACAAGGTCATCCCAGGCTTTTGATCATTAGGCTGATGGACATAACTGTGGAGTATCAATTGACTGATACCGGAGCAGTAGGCCCTGTCTCCATATAACTTTAAATCGGCCGGAGTTTCGCTGTGACGGCAAAGAGTTGTGAATGCTTCAGCAGCCAGCACCGGTTTGTTATATAAGCCTGACAAGGATGCCAACGTATTTAAATGATTGATTTTTAAAGGTGAATAAGTAATAAACCCGTCCTTTTCCAATGTCCAGAATTCAGTCATTGGCAAATCAATATAACTGTTTGTTTTTAAAATATCCAAAGGGAGATAGGTTTTCCCGCCATAAATTACTTCAGCATGTATCTCCAGATTGTTTTTGTGGCAAAGCTCCGTGAAATGCAGGTAATAATTTTCCCCGATCATTTCCGCGATCGTTTTTCTGAAGTCATACAAAAAGGCATCTGACATTTCCCGGCTCTCAATACTATCGCCGCACAATGCAGGCAACCAATCAATTAATTTATATCCCCTGCGTTTTTCAAATTCTTCGGGCATTCTTGCAGTCCAGTTCTGATAATTACATTCCCAACTGTCAATCAGCAGAAACTTGAAGGTACTCCCGTTTAGTCCGTCCGAATGTTCAACTAATTTTTGAGGGAAATTTGCAAAATGCAGATTCAGAGCGGCAGTATCCATTTTGTCGCACTCCAGGCCTCTTCCCTCAGTCGTTGAAGGGGTATTTACAACACCTGTGGTTGTATAGCCAAACCGAAGAATGGTCCAATACCCGTCGGGCAGATTTATATCAATCATTCCCTCCTGATCCATTTTATTGGTAAGATCGATCACCTCGTTATTCTTCGTAGTCACACAACCAGCAGTCTCGTCTTTGCTTCCTTTCAGTCGTTTCATGTCCAGAATAGTTGCTGAAACAGTTTTTTCAAACACATGGGGTATTTGAGGAGCAATCCCCGGCTGATCATTGTTTCCCAATAATTCTATCTGTGACAACAAATATTTATCTTCTGTCCACGATGCGTTAGGACGCCCGTTTAAAATCAATTTAAAATACCGGGCTTTTCCCCCGGGGATCCTGACGGTTGCAGTATCATTGCGACAAGGTACGCTAAACCGGCTTAGCAGCCTGTAATTTTCCCTGTCATTTTTTGAATACATTAACGAGTACTGATGCGACGAATTTTGAGTATTTGGTGAAATTCCACCTTTAAATCCCTGAAAAAACAGAATTTTGTCTGCTGTAAATTCCGTCTCAAAAGAGATTTCAATCGAATCTCCCTTTTGCATTTCGAAGATGGTGGAAGGAGCTATTTTTTGTGCCCCGTTAAGGATCATATCGGGATGAGCGGTCTGAAAAGAGTTCATCTTCAGCCCTTTGTTCATATAGGCGACAACTGCTACATCGTTATAAAAATCGTTGTTACAAAAGGGCTTATCCAGCTTTATTCTCCCTTTGCTTCCCGGGGGTATAAGTGTTTTGGTGTAGACAAATTTTTTCATCGACATTTCGGGGGTAATCCAGGGGCCACCGCTTTCGCTCCACCCATCGCAGTTATGCACACCAATGGTAATGCCCAGTCTTCTGGCCTCCTGTAAAGCCCATTCAAACATCGCATACCATTCGTTTGTGCCGAACTCAACTTTTTTAACCTGAAAATCTTTCCCCGGCAGCCGCCCTGCGTTTTGTGAAAACCCCAGATTAAATATGGTAGCCTGAGTAATCCCTTGCCGTTTCATCGACTCTAAATCTTTGGTAATACCCTCTTTTGATATCATTCCGTCTACCCAGTGCCACCAGATGTGTACCCGGCTGCTATTTGCAGGTTTGGCAAACTCCTCCGGATAAAGGTTACTTTCTTTTTTTGAAGTATTGCAGGCAATGAAAATGAGTAAACAGATCACCCAAAGCAGATTTTTCAATACTCCCGTATTCATTCTCATGTGTACAATTTTTGATTTTGGGTCTTCAATATTTTGTTATTCCATATTACAAAGTATAGCGAAGAACGTTCTGACTAATTCTCCGCTATACTTTTATGATAAGCCCCGATTGCATGCAGCCGAAAATCCGGATTTATGCCTATCGGTAGCTTTTTTTATCCGTTCTTCTTTTCAGTAACCGGGATTCACGCCTCGACGGATTGTTATTAACATTAATTCAACACATCTCTGCAGAGACTACGATAATCTCATCAATAATCAGGATTTTGATCCAGCAGCGGATTCAGATTGATTTCATTCTGAGGAATCGGATACAGGACATATCCGGCTTTTATTCCGGTCACGCCCTGCGCTTCAGCACTAGAAATAAACAAATCATACCGGTTAAGGTCATTCCGCCGTTCGCCTTCACCAATAAATTCAGCTGCACGTTCGTCGAGAATAGCCTTTCGGAACGCTTCTTTTGTAAGACCCGAAAGATCCGGATAAACCGATTCAGGCTGCTCGTATGCAGTTCCGACAGCCCTTGCCCGCCGGCGAACCTTGTTGATCGCATCATACGCTTCTGTTGTCGGTGCACCGCCCGATTCGTTCAATGCTTCGGCATAAGTTAGTAATATATCCGAGTACCTCAGTACTGTAAAATTTACGCCTGTTTGCAGGTATCCCGTCGAATAATCAGGATGATAGTACTTCACAATATTTACGCGTTGCAGTTTAACCGTGTCTTCTACCCAACTAATTGGTTTTTTGCCGGTTATAAGATATCTTGGCATGCAGTCCCTGACAGACCACCACTTCCGGTAGGTATTTGGAGAACTGTTAAAAAAACCGGCATCAACTTCCCAGGCTCCGGCATTACCATCGTCGAGGGTAAATATAATCCCGGTTCCGTCGGTAAGCGAATAGCCTTTCGGACACAAAAAATAGGTCATGTGCTCGCCGTAGTTTGTCGTATTATCTCCACCGTTATTATGCTGGATGGAAAAAATCTGCTCCGAACCATTTTTATAGGCAGGATCCCATATCTGAGAATAATCTTTATACAAGTCGTAAACCCCCATATTGATCACTTCTTTGGCAGTAGCAGCAGCATTAGCCCAATCCCGTTGCTGAAGGTATACTTTAGCCAGCAAAGCTTTTGCCGCACCGCTGGTGGCATAACCGGCTTTATGTTCTGCTGCATTATACGGGGACAGCCGGGTATATGCATCTTTCAGGTCCGAAATAATTTGTGCGTATACCTCGTCAGTCGTGTTCCTTGCCTTATTTACATCAGACAAACTTGCCGTTGCCGAAATATGCAACGGAACCCCTCCAAAATCTTTAACTAAATTAAAATAGCAAAGTCCTCTCAAAAACTCGGACTGCCCGATGGCGTTATTTTTTTCTGCGTCCGTTACATTGCTGTTTTCGATCCGTTCCAAAATTTCGTTACAACGGTTTATCATTTTGTAACTTGCTTCCCAAAGCTGGTCAAAATAATTCTCACTTACAGTCCATGCAAACAAATCCCAGCTGCTTTTGTTTGGAGTAGTAGTCATAATGTCAGTGGGCCAGTCGCCAAGCTGAACATATGCTCCGTTTTTATAGATATAACCGTCCCAGAACAAAGTATAAGCTCCATTCAGTGCCAATTCAATCTCCTCTTCACTTTTATAGAAATCATCCACATTTTGGTTACTGTATATCTCTTCATCCAAAGAACAGCAGGAAACCCCTAAAGCGAAGATTATAAGGAAAAATAATCTAATATATTTCATACTTTTTATTTTTTCAATTTATTCAACTACAATTTGCGTATTGTGCGTCATCACTTTGAGACGCCTACCAACGGTATGGAACATGGTTAGCAATTTTAGAAATCAACCTTTATTCCAAGTCTGAACGATCGGGATGCCGGATAACCGAAAAGGTCAACCCCTTTTACCGAATTGTTTGTTCCGAACGAATTCACTTCCGGATCATATCCTGAATATTTTGTGAAGACAAATGGATTATCCGCTGACAAAGAGACGTTCAAACGGCTCAGCCAATTAATATTTAATGACTTGACAGGCAGATTATAACCAAGAGCAATCGTTTGAATCCTCATAAACGAAGCATCTTCAACATCATCGGTCGATACATATCCCGGGTAGCTGGCATTGGCAGCTGTAGTTGTCCCGTTTGTATTTGAAGGAGACCAACGGTCTCTTCTGGACGCACCGTAATAAGTTCCGCCATCCTTCTTCACCTTGAGAATATTAAGCACATCCTGACCGATCGATCCATATGTATTGATAATAAGCGACCATTGCTTATATGAAAAACTGTTGTTAAATCCGAAAGTAAAGTCAGGATTCGGATCGCCAACAAAAGTACAGTCTTTACTATCGAAAGTACCACTGCGGTCATAATCCCTAAAACGGACGGACCCTGGTTTTGCTGATTTTTGTGTTCCGGCAGCATCAATTTCTTCCTGCGATCTCCATATTCCGTCCCAAATAACACCCCAAAATTTACCAACCGGTTGTCCCGGAGTAAGACGAACTGCATTACTTCCGTTAAGCCCGTTATTGGCTCCGCCTAACCAACCGGTATAAATTTCGCTCGAACCCCCCAGATCGAGTACTTTATTCCTGTTCAACGAGAATGTTAAATCGGTTGTCCAGTTAAACGATTTCGAGTTGCAGTTAATCGTCCTCAAGGTAATATCTATTCCCTTGTTCTGCATCGATCCGATATTTTCAAGTACGCTGTTGTATCCGCTTTCCCTTGCCAAAGAAACTTCAACCAGCATATCTTTTGTCTTCTTTTTGTACACATCAACAGAAAGATTAACCCGGTTACTGAAAAAGCCCATTTCCAACCCGAAGTTAATATCCTTTGTTTTTTCCCACGATAAGTCGGGGTTGGGAATACCTCCCGGATAAGCAATGCCCACCAGATTCCCGCCAAAAACATAACCTGAATTATAATCTTTGGATGTAGTAATTGTCGAAATCGATTTATAAAGCCCGATCCGGTCATTGCCTACACTACCATATCCTGCCCTGACTTTCAAATTGCTGAAGATACTCAGATCTTTAATGAAATTTTCCTCATACAATCTCCATGCAACGGCAACGGAAGGGAAAAATCCGTATTTGTTATTCTTCCCAAATTTTGAAGACCCGTCGTAACGCCCGGTTGCAGTTAATAAATACTTGTCATTATACGTGTAATTAATCCTGCCGATGTAGGAAAGCAAAGTCCATTGCGATTTATTTGATTTTGTGTATTGCTGTTTGGCAACACCCAAATTGTTATATTTATAATAATCGGACGGGAACCCATAACCGGTTGCCGTTACCAACTCATCATTTTCGGTTTGGTTCGTAAAACCGGCCATCACATTAAGACGGTGTTTTTCGCCAAAATTCTTTTTATATTCCAGAATATTCTCATTCAGAAAATTCATTGTCCGTTCACTGGTTATATTTGCCGCACCGCCATTACTTATTGCTGCTGCCGACTGAAGCGGATAATAAGAATGATACCTCCAGTCCCTGTAATCCAGGCCAGCGCGGATTTTCAATTCAAGACCGTCCGTAATGGTATAATTTCCATACACACTTCCCAAAATTCTGGATGTATTATCCTGTATATCATACTCTTTTGTCATATATAAAGGGTTATCCATTGAACCAACTCCTTTTTTATAATTTTTGAAAAAGGTATAATTACCATCTTCATCCTTTGCCGGAATATACGGCCATGAAAACAATACATTACAAACTACATTTGTTTGCGTTCCATATCCTTTTGAATCGGTAGGGACCATATCGTTCAATGCATTGGAGAACATCACATTGGTACCCACTTTAAATTTTTCCGAAACATTGGCATCCAGGCTTACGTTCATCGAATAACGTTTCAAATTGGAATTTACAATAATACCCTGCTGGTCCAAATAACTTCCGGAAAGAAGATAACGGACATCTGAATTCCCTCCGGAAACCGACATTTTATAATTCTGTGTTAACGCAGTACGTAATATTTCCCGTTGCCAGTCGGTACCTTTTCCCATTCCGGCGATTTCAGCATCCGTAAATGTGCGTGTATTTCCATTTTCATCGTCTGCTTCATTGACAAGAGTTCCCCATTCTTCAGCAGTAAGAAAATCCAAATATTTTGATGGGGAATCCAATGAAGTTGAACTTTCAAAAGTAATCGTCGCCTTCCCGCTCTTTCCTTTTTTTGTGGTAATCAGAACGACACCATTGGCTCCTCTCGCTCCGTAAATTGCAGCAGAAGAAGCATCTTTCAAAACCTCAATAGACTCGATATTGGAGGGATCAATTGAATTTAAGGGGTTCTGGGAGATGCTAAGCACATTCCCGTCGACAGAACCTGCCGAAGAAAATTCGTTCGAAATGGGAAATCCATCGACAACATATAAAGGCTGACCTCCGGCCGACAGCGACGAAGTACCTCTTACATGAACAGAAATACCTCCGCCCGGCGCATGTGAATTTGTCTGAACCTGGACCCCGGCAACTCTTCCCTGCAATGCCTGATCAGGTGTTGTGAGGACGACTGCTTTTATATCCTTTGCACTTACAGAAGAAACAGCCCCTGTTAAGTCTTTTTTCTGTGCGGTACCATAACCAATCGCAACAACTTCATCAATTCCTATGGATTCTTCAGCCATGGTTACATTAATATTGTCTTTTCCGGTGACAGAAATTTCCTGTGTTTTCATGCCCACAAAAGAGAAGACGAGTGTGGCACCGGGCGAGATATTGGCCAGGCTGTAACTCCCGTCAGTTCCGGAAGTAGTTCCTTGCGTGGTACCTTTTACAAAGACCGTGACTCCCGGAAGCGGGTTCCCTGATGAGTCACTGACTTTGCCGTAAATGAGGCGGACTTGCTGTACTCCTGCCTGATCTGCCGAGGCAGATAGCACAATTTGACGGCCAACGACCGCATAATTGATGTCACCGTTTAAAAAAAGCTGGTTTAGCAGATCTTTGATTTCTGCATTTTTGACATCAACAGAATAATTTTTGTTCACATTCACATCATTTTTATCGTAAGCAAAACGGTAATAAGTATCGCTCTCGATCCTCATGATTATTTCTTCCAGCTTCATCTCTTTAACAGAGATAGAAATCTTAGTATTCTGATTATAAGCATTTAACGCAAATGTTTGCATGATACTAAGCAGTGACACAACAAGAACTATTCGCATAATTAATAGACACTTTTTTAGAGCAGGGCAACACCATGCTCCGTAATTCTGATTTTTTTTCATACATTTGAAATGAGTAAGGTAAAACTTTGATAGACTTTACTGTTTTAGCGGGGTTGCATTGCAGGTGCTTCCCCGCCTTTTTAATATTAAAATTCCTCCATATACTACCTGTTTTTTATGATTATTTTCTTTTTTGAATAACTATCGTCGACTAGAGCCTTTCTTTCTTCTATCCTGTAGGAGACCGGCGAAATGATTGTAAGCAGCTTTAATGCATCTTCAAGCGGGTCATCTTTCAAGGTCATCCTTATTCTTTGCTCATGAAGACCTTTGGCTTGCAAATCAAACTCCACATTATAAAACCTGCTTAATTTTACACACGTTTCACTCAGCGAAACATCCTTTAATATCAGCTTACCGTTTTTCCAGGCCAGAAAATCGGCAACATCAACTTTCATCTTTTCAATTAATTGATCATCTGAGTGGTAGATGACACGTTCATTCGGCACCATGTTTTGACTTGTCAGATCAGGCAGGTTCAATTTTACGCTACCTTGTTCAAGTACAACTTCGC
>JBDKTZ010000063.1:0-5805 GCA_039679975.1 Prolixibacteraceae bacterium | reverse complement strand
GCATGTTCCATCTCTTCTTTGACGATCTGTTTCACCCGTTCCAGTTCGTTCAGAGGAACGTCAAAGTTTAATTCGTCATGCACCTGGAGCACCATTTTTGCATCGAGCTTCTCTTTGCGAAGCGCCCGATAAATATTGATCATGGCCAGCTTGATAATGTCGGCTGCCGAACCCTGAATAGGCGCATTAATAGCGTTACGTTCGGCCACTCCCCTTACCACCGCATTGGCCGAATTGATATCGCTCAGATAACGACGACGTCCTTTTATCGTTTCCACGTATCCCTTTTCGCGGGCAAGATGAATACTCTCGTCCATATAAGCTTTTACCCGGCCAAAGTTTTCAAAATAGCCATCGATAAAAGCTTTTGCCTCACTGCGGGAAATATTCAGCCGTTCCGAAAGGCCGAAGGCCGAAATACCGTAGATGATCCCGAAGTTGGCGGTTTTGGCTTGTCTCCGCATATCCGGAGTAACCTGATCAAGCGAAACCTTGAAGATTTTCGAAGCGGTGATGGCATGAATATCCTGCTCCTTACGGAATGCTTCCATCATTTGCTCATCCTTACTCAACGCAGCCATAATCCGTAACTCGATCTGGGAATAGTCGGCTGAGAGAAATAAATGATTTTCATCGGATGCCGTGAAAGCTTTACGGATCTCCCGCCCGTTCTCATCCCTGATTGGTATATTCTGAAGGTTCGGATTAGTTGAGCTGAGCCTTCCGGTGGCAGCGATTGTCTGATTAAAAGACGTATGAATCTTTCCGGTTAACGGATTGACCAGTTGCGGCAGAGCCTCGACGTAAGTTGAAAGCAGTTTTTTCAGTCCCCTGTGTTCCAGGATTTTCCCCACGATCGGATGCTTATGGATGAGCTTGACAAGCACATCTTCGGAGGTGGAATATTGCTTGGTTTTAGTCACTTTTGCATTTATGTCGATCCTTAACTTTTCAAACAGGATCGGTCCCAGTTGCTTTGGCGATGACAGGTTGAACTCCTCGCCGGCGAGCATAATAATTTCCCTTTCCAGATCGACCAGTTGTCGTCTCAATACCTCTGCATAGACATCCAGTTCCTTTGTATTTATACTGACCCCTGTTTTTTCCATATCAGCGAGAACGGGGATCAGCGGCATTTCTATTTCAGAAAAAACCGACCTCACTCCCGTCCGGTCCAGTTCAGGGTCGATAACCTGTTTGAGCTGCAGCGTCAGATCAGCATCTTCACAGGCATACTCTTTTAACTTTTCAACAGGAACCTGCCACATGATAAGCTGCCCTTTTCCTTTCTTTCCCAACAGGCTTTCAGTTTCTATCTTTCTGTATTTCAAGTATATTTCACAAAGATAATCGAGATTATGACGAAGTTCGGGCTGGATCAGATAATGAGCCACCATCGTATCATACACCGGTCCCCTTACTTCAACACCGTATTGCAGTAACATCAGGATATCGTATTTGATATTCTGTCCGACCTTCCTGATATTTCCATCTTCGAAGACAAAACGGAACTCCTGCACCACTTTCCTGGCTTCTCCCCGGTCGTTTGGCACCACCACGCAATAAGCCTCTCCTTTTTTATATGAAAAAGACATACAGACCAGATCGGCTAAATGCGCATCCAGCCCCGTGGTTTCCGTGTCAAAACAGAATTCTTTCTGAACACACAGCTCGGCACGCAGGCTGGCCCGTTGCACAGGTGTTTCAATCAGGAAATAGCTGTGGGGAGTATTTTCGACATCACCCAGCTCCGAAACTTCCGGAACCGGCTTTTCAACTTCGACCCCAAATAAGGTTCCCTGTTCAAACTTCAGTTCGGTCAGTTTCTGCTGGGTCCCCAGTTTCTGCGCCAGTGCTCTGAATTCAAGCTCCATGAAAATGTCTTTCAGCTTACCCCAATCCGGCTCGCCGTGAACAAGCGTCTTCTCATCAAAATCGACAGGTACGTCCAGAATAATCGTGGCCAGCTCTTTTGAAATCCTGACCTGCTTTTCATATTGAACCAGATTTTCTTTCTGCTTTCCCTTAAGTTCATCAATATGTTCGTATAATCCCTCAACCGAATGATATTCGGAGATCAGTTTCATGGCATTTTTTGGCCCCACACCCGGACAACCCGGTATGTTGTCTGAAGTATCGCCCATCAGGGCCAGAATATCGATCACCTGAAGCGGATCCTCAATCTCAAATTTACTTTTGACTTCCGGCATTCCCCAGATTTCATGATCATCGGTCCCGCGCCCCGGCTTGTAAATAAAAATATTTTCCGAAACAAGCTGAGAATAATCCTTATCAGGAGTCATCATAAAGACTTTGTAACCAGTTTTTTCCGCCTTTTTTGCAAGGGTCCCGATCACATCATCAGCCTCAAAGCCGGAAAGTTCAAGTATCGGGATACGATAAGCTTCAATGATCCTCCTGATCCACGGTATTGCTTTCTGCAGGTCTTCAGGCATCACGTCGCGGGTAGCCTTATATTCCGGATACATCTTATGCCTGAACGTAGGTGCATTGACATCAAAAACAACAGCCACATGCGTAGGCTTCTCTTCCGAAAGCAACGACTCGAGGGTATTGGTAAACCCAAGCATGGCAGAGGTATTCAACCCTTTGGAGTTATACCGCGGATTTTTTATAAACGCAAAATAAGAACGGTACATCAATGCGTATGCATCCAATAAAAAAAGCCTGTTATTCTGATCGTTTTTCCCGGACATGTTTTGACTTTTAAAAATTTACCTGGTATTTGATTTTACTCACAACTCGCTGCTCATTAACCGAAACCAACGATAAAGTTAATAAATAAAAAAACCGGTCTGGTCCACCGGTTTAAGATATCTTCATTGACCTTTAGCTATTCTTCGCAGGTACAGCGACTTAGACAGTCAATTATCTGGCTTAATACGTCGTGTTTGAGATAATAGTAGGTATTCTTTCCTTCACGACGGGAACACAAAACGCCCTTATCTTTCAGAATGCCCAGATGATGAGAAGTAGTGGATTGTTCTATTCCCAGTAATTCATGAATTTCAGTAACAGTCAGTTTTTTTCCTCCTTCCAAATGCTTCATGATCGCAATTCGCATTGGATGGGCTATTGCTTTTAACATATTGGCAGCTGTATCCAACCGGGCTGCATCTAATTCTAACATCTCTATCATAATGACCTGCTAAATAATAAATGCAAATATATAACTATTTGAGTTCTTCTGAAAAAGGAAAGAAAAAAATATAGGACCTGAAAGTACTCATTTCTCAATATCTGCGATTCACTACTCATTTTATTTGCTATTTTTGGACGTTTCGATGAAGCGAGAGAAAAGTCAACGTAATGAACGATTCAAATAAAAAAGCATGGTTTCACTCGATATTATCAGAGCGCCTATAAAACATGAACTGGATGAGTTCGAGGATTATTTCAGGAGCACCATTCAAAGTGACATACCACTGCTCTCTACGATCATCAATTATGTTCTTCGGCAGAAAGGGAAGCATATGCGTCCTATGTTCGTGTTCCTCGCAGCCAAAATGAATGGTGATTTTAACGAGACCACATACATGGCTGCCTCTTCCATCGAGCTTTTGCATACCGCTACCCTGATCCATGATGATGTAGTCGATGAATCGTATGAACGGCGGGGAAGTTTTTCGATCAATGCTTTATGGAAGAACAAGCTGGCAGTTCTGGTCGGTGACTATATTCTGGGAAAAGGGCTTTTGCTGAACATCAATAACGAGAATTATGAATTTCTGAAGTTAATCAGCCGTTCCGTAAAAGATATGAGTGAGGGCGAGATTCTGCAAATGCGAAAAAGTCTGAAACCTGACCTGAATTACGATACTTATTTTGAGATTATCCGGAAAAAAACGGCTTCACTCATTGCGACAAGCCTGGCAATTGGCGCCGCATCAACCACGGGAAACAGGGAGATCGTCGAACGTATGTTTGAGATCGGGATCGATGTGGGAACTGCTTTTCAGATTAAGGACGATATTTTTGATTATCAGGCAAAAGGGATATTGGGAAAACCGACAGGAAACGATCTGAGGGAAAGAAAGATCACTCTTCCGCTCCTATACGCCCTCAGCAATACGCCGGAAAGGGAGCGCCGTCATATTCTGCAGGATGTACGCCGTAAAAATAAAACGTCAGCCAAAGTTCAGGAACTGATCACCTTTGTGATTGAAAAAGGCGGATTGATCGCGGCAACCGACCAAATGAACCACTATCGCGACCAGGCCATTACCAGGATTATGGAATTTCCTGAAACACCTGCCCGGGATGCACTCGTCGAGCTGGTCAATTACGTAACCACCCGGGAAAAATAACTCTCAATTTATTCAACAACAATCTGCGTATTAAGCGTCATCACTTTGACGACGGTTACTAACGGTATCGAATTCTCTTAGCGGATTTCCGCGACCCTTCGATTCGCCGAAATAATTAAAACGGTGGTTTTCATGGTTCGCTTCATACAAATGTCATTCAAAAGAATTAAATTTGCTCTGATTCAACTAATTTACTGAGCTATGATTTCCTTCATTGTTTTATTAATCGTTTTTCTGATCGTTATTTGGGTGATCGGAATTTATAACCGACTGGTGCGGTTACGGAACAGACGGCAGAATGCTTTCGCCGATATCGATGTTCAGCTTCGTCAGCGGCATGATCTGATACCCCAAATCGTTGAAACTGTTAAAGGTTATGCCACACACGAAAGGGAACTGCTGACCAAAATCACGGAAGCAAGAAGCTCCGCTATGAATGCCGTGACAATCGATGAAAAAATTAAAACGGAAACACAATTATCTGCGGCATTGCAGGGCTTAAAAGTTGCCGTTGAAGCATACCCGAACCTGAAAGCAAACGAAAACTTCATGCAATTGCAGGAGGAGTTAAGTGACATCGAAAACAAACTGGCCGCCGCCCGCAGATTCTTCAATGCCGCAACGACAGAATATAATACCGGTATTGAAACTTTCCCGGCAAATCTGGTTGCCAATAACTTCGGGTTTAAGCGTGAGCCGATGTTTGATCTTGGCGAAAGGCGCGCGGAAATGGAAGAACCACCAAAAATCAGTTTTAGTTAATGACCTACATCGGGATACAGTCACAGATTTGGCGGAACAACAGCAGGAGTATTCTCCTGATGGTAGCTTTCCCCATTGTCCTGCTGGGAATGGTCTATGCATTTTTATTTTTCACCCGTCAATACTTTAGCGACGAGAACCAGAATATTCAAACAATTAACAGTGCCTTCGCGCAGACGGTCCCGGCGGTACTAATCGGAGTTGGTATCTGGTTTCTGATCGCATGGATGTTTCATACTTCGCTTATTCAAGGTGCCACAGGTTCCAAACCGCTGGAACGGAAAGAGAACAAACGGGTTTATAATCTGGTGGAGAACCTTTGCATACAGGCAGGGATGAAAACTCCGAAAATCAATATCATTGAGGATGATTCGCTGAACGCGTTCGCCAGCGGAATCAATAAAAACACGTTTACTATTTCCCTTTCCAGAGGGATTATTGACAAACTGGATGATGACGAATTGGAAGGGGTTATTGCCCACGAACTTTCACACATCCGCAACCGTGATGTAAGGTTGCTGATCGTTTCCATCATCTTTGTGGGAATCTTTGCCTTTATTGCCGAAATGGCTTTCCGGAGTCTTCGTTTCGGAACCTTTTCCCGGCGGGGCGGCAAAAACAGCGCTCCCGTTATCCTGATCGCCATCCTCATATCGGCAGTTTGCTATTTCATCGCGATTCTGTTACGGTTTGGGATCTCCCGTTCGCGCGAATA
>JBDKTZ010000177.1:0-3925 GCA_039679975.1 Prolixibacteraceae bacterium | reverse complement strand
GGATTGAATCCAAGCTGCTCGGAAATGGAAAGGAGCAGCAGGTAAAAAACGAGTATGGCGAATCCCACCAAAATGTACTGGAAAGGATGGATTTTCTGTTTGGTGATTATCTCATTTAAAAAGAAAGAAAGGAAGATCAGGAGCATCACCACGATACCGTATTTTGTGCTGCGCGAACATTTCTGATAATGATCGGCGGTCTTAACCAGATTAACGCCAAAATCGGCATTGGTCACATTGAATCCGTCGTCTTTCCACTCCTGCGGAAAGTTTCGATTGAAATTCAGTATTTTCCAGTTTGCATCGAATCCCTCAGCAGTGACAGCGCGGTTGACGGGTAAAAAGCTCCCCTGAAACCCCGGGTCGTTCCAGGACGAGTGAATGTGAACAGTGGTTGTCTCTCCCAACGGTGCAAACTGTATGCCGTCCGAACCTTTCAGATCTAAGTTAAACATGAAATCGGCGGGGAAAGAAGCCATCCCTGAATCGGAGAGGTTCAGTGATATCCCGTTCACCCCGATCAGTTTATTATCCATCCCCGGAGAGAACGGCTGTGATTTCCCGTTCCAAACCATATTGACCTTTGTATTAATTCCGCGAAGATCGCTGATCGCTACCGATAGCTGAGCTTTTTCCCATAATACGGACGACGGATCGATTTTGAGTGATTCGAAATCAGGGACCCCGAAATGTCCCGTTATTTTCAGAGACGATTCATAAACTACCGAAAGATAGATACTCCGATGCAATTCTTTCGGAAATAGTTCGCCTTCAACGTGTAGTGTCTCAGGCAGAAAATGGCATTCACGGATTTCTTCTTTTACTGTCTTTTGATCGGAATCAGTCACCTTTTCAATATAAGGAATAGTCAGTACCGGTCCCCTGACCGTCTGGGCGAGCGACCATTTCGCCATCACTTCCTGTTTGGCCGACTGGGATGTCGCTTCCCGCTCACTGATCAATCCCAGAATCATCAGCTTGGGAATCAGTAAAAGAAGCATAAGAACGCCTATCACGACCACTTTAAGTGTCAACTGCCAGTTGAATAACCTGGATACCCGTTCATGAATTTGATTTGTTTCCATAATCTGTTGATTTTTTTAAAGTTTTGCAGAGAACTTTGTTTTTCAAAGTAAAGTAAAAAAAAAATTTATAATTGTTTGATAATTTCTTCAAGCGCATTCAAATGAGACTCAAAGGCGGTTTTACCTGTACGAGTGACTGCATAGACGGTGTTGGGTTTCCTATTGACAAAACTTTTATGCACTTCAATATAATTTTCCTTTTCGAGGTACTTCAAATGACTCGCCAGATTACCATCGGTCAGTTCCAGTAGTTCTTTCAGCTCGTTGAACGATACCTGGCTGTTAACCGCCAGTACCGACATAATGCCAAGCCTGATCTTGTTCTCAAAAGCTTTGTCCAGTTGTTTAAACAGGTTTTTCATCCGTCAGGGGGTTACGTTCGTATTTGAAATACATAACCGTCCCATAGACGATATGGATAACGCCAAAGCCTGCTGCCCAGAAAACTAACCCCATTGCAGGAAATATTGCGGCAAAAATTCCAAGAACAATCTGGCATATTCCCATATAGAAGATTTCCTGGTGAGTAAATTTGGCTGCATTCACAAGAGCCAGTCCATAAAATACAAGGCAAGAGGGCGCAATGACAATGAAAATTCCGCGAACAATAAAGATCAGGATCAGAACCCCGCCGCTCACAAGCGGAATGGCCAGATTCAGGCACATCAACCTTGAACCCGGATTCCATATTTTTTTCCCTTCTTTCCTTGCTTTTCTGAAGGTCAGCCAAAGTACAGTCAATAACGACAGGATCAGGATTGCCAATCCCAGCACGACCAGATTTCCCGGCAGGTCTCGCGTAAAAACCCGATCAGGCCATGAAGGCGGCGTGAAAGAGATCATTTCAGATGCAATATAGGCTCCGCACAATGCGTATAAACCGACCAGAACCCCCGACAAGCCGCTCAAGGAAAGAAAACGGCTCGATTGTTCCATCATCTTCCTGATTTCTTTTATTTCTGACAGATAAAGTTCAGTGTTTTTCATATTGAAAGTACTTTGAACAGCAAAGTAAGTGCATTTCTTTTAATTTCCAATCATCTTTCTGATTTTTTTTGTCACACTGCCGCAGGTGGGTGAATGGCTTTCGTTTTACGAGCGGCGGGGAAGTGTAAAATAAAAAACGGTTCCTTTTCCCGGTTCTGTTCTGAGCCAGATTTTCCCGTTCGATAATTCAACCAGGCTTTTGCATATCGCCAGCCCCAGACCGGTACCTTTATAGAGTCGTTTGGTGTCTCGCGACTTGTAGAATCTGTCGAATACATGCGTTTTGTCTTTGTCATCTATTCCGGAGCCGGTATCTTTCACATAGAACAGGAACTTCTTCTTACGGAGTTCGATTCCAAAAGTGACCGAACCTTTATCTGTGAACTTGAGTGCATTATTAATCAGGTTAAGTACAACCTGTTTGATCCTTAAACTGTCGAAGAAGCCTTTTTCCCCCTCCGGGAGCAATTGTATATCCAACTTCATCTCACAGTCGTACTTGGTCATCCGGTCGCGCATCATGAGCGAGTTCCTGTAAATGTCCTGGCAGAAAGGTATCATGTCCACTTCCCGGGGATTGATATTCAGACTGCCGCTTTCCAGTTTTGAGAGGTCCAGAATATCTTCAATCAGGTTCAGGAGGTTTTCGGTATTTTCTTCCACAATCCGGATATAACTGTCTTTGGTTTCCTGGTCAAACTCCTCGGAGATAAGCATACTCGTGAAACCGACAATCGCGTTGAGCGGTGTCCGGATCTCGTGCGACATATTGGCTAAGAATGCAGATTTTAACTGGTCCGATTCTTCGGCTTTTTCTTTCGCCAGTCGGAGTTCTTTTTGCGTATTTTGCAAGTCGGTAATGTCTACGAATGCTACCATGACCAGGTTTTGATCATTATAGATGATGGGGATGGCTGTTCTCAGAACCGGAATTTCTTCTCCGGTACGGCTTGTGAAAACCGATTGCGTCGTTTTCCTAAAGAAATCGTCGTTGAAATCGAGAACCGTCTGGTTTGTTTTTGCAATGTATTGACTGAACTCCCTTGCATGAACGGGAAGCTTGTCTTTATAGCCGAGCAGTTCTTTTGCAAAATTGTTGACTTCGACCACCTTTAGATCGTAATCGATTAAAATAATTCCGTACGGCAGGTTTTCGACCAACGCTTTTTCGTTTTTATATAGTTTCCTGAGTTTGTCGTGGGTGCTTTCCAGCTCCTTTGTTCTGTCAGCGACTTTCGATTCCAGCTTTTCATTGATTTCTTTCAGCGCTGCTTCTGCTTCTGACTGCTTATTTTCACGAAGGGTAAGATTCGCTGCCATATTGTTGTATCCGGCAATAAGAATTTCAATCTCTTTACTTGCCCCTTTTTCGACCGGGAGAGGCACCGTTTGTTTAACGAAACCCGATGTTTTCGACAGTTCTCCGAACTTTTCGGTCAGCATTAATATAGGCCTGAGAAACTTTCTTTCAAAAAAGAACGTCATAATAACGGCCAGGATACCCACCGCGGCGAAAACCATAAAAAAGAGGCCGGACAATTCCCTGATCAAACGCTGTTGAGCGCCAAGGTCTATCTCAGCTACCAATGTTCCGTATTTTGTGTCCCGATGAATAATCGGCACGGTCATGAACATGCTTTTTTTATCAAATTTTATTTCCTGATCAAAAAACTCAGGCTGAAGATTTTGAATAACCGAATCGGATCCATATGAAACAAAAAGTTGCTCATCCAATGAATAAATGGCAGCTGACAATACCGACTTGATGTTTTTTACCTTCGACAGCACGTCTTTGGCGTCCTCTCGCTGATCAAATATTAGAGGAACGCTGGCATAATCAGCGATCATCTGCA
>JBDKTZ010000481.1:0-9348 GCA_039679975.1 Prolixibacteraceae bacterium | reverse complement strand
AAATTCAGGTAAAAGCTGAATAAATTTGGATATTGTATTTCTTTTGTAAATTTGGCTCTTCCAAATATTTGTAATGAACAAGACGCGGGATAGAAAGAACATGAATGAAGCTGTCGTGAAACGGTTTATCGCCGACGACATGAGAGCTTTTGATATCATCTATTCCGAATTTAACCCGAGACTAAAGAAATTCATATCTGTCCTGACTAAGAATGCGTCCGATGCAGACGAACTTGTCCAGGAGGTGTTTATGAAAATTTGGCAGAACAGGGAAAAACTGAAGAATTATTCCTCATTTGAGTCTTACCTGTTTCGAATCGCTTATCGGACCACCATCGACCTTTTAAGGAAACGCTCCAAAGAAGCAGCGTATATAGAACAGGTTAAATCGCTCCAGGTATTTGAAGAATATCCCGATGAAGCGGAAGAGTCGGGTCATGAAGAGACGGAAACAAAATTAAATCTTCTCATCGACGGAATGCCTGCCCGCCAACGGGAAGTTTTCAAGATGAAGTATTTTCAGGATTCTTCATACAAAGAAATCGCCGATCATTTTGGCATTTCTGTTAACACAGTCCAGAATCACATGGCTAAAGCTCATCGGTTCCTTAAAGAAAACCTGGGAAGGGATTATTTACCGGCTCTCCTTTTTCTTTATCTTTTTTTGTGAAAAAAATCAAATCCGGATAGTAGATCTTCTTATTCCTTCCGTCTTGCAGATAGACCGGGGATGTTTCGGTTAAGCGAGAACAATGTCAAACTTGTTTAGACATTGTCGAGCGGAAGAAACATCTGTCGAAGACGAAACGACTAATGTAAATGAATTTTACGGCGCTTCGGCCGTCGATTACCGGTGCAACCTGTATAAGATATTGAATAAATTAACGCCTACTGATTATGAAACTAAAACTTCTCAGGAAATTCGCAAATAACAGGTGTACTCCTGCTGAGGTTGACACGGTTTTCAAGTGGATAAATGAAGGCCCGAATGAGGCTTCCGGAGAACCTGTATTCCGGCATCTGTGGGACGAACTTCAACCTGATTACGATACGGAAAATGAGCCTGACAAACTACGTCTGGATAAGATCCATCACAAAATAAGTATTATACGGTCAGAACAATCCGATACAGCGAAAGTCAGAGTCCTGCCGGTCAGAAGGACATCTTTTATTCAAATCATCTCAAGGGTCGCCGTTATTCTTTTAATACCGGTCATTACTTTATTTATTTACATCCGTTTCTTTCAATCCCAATTCATGCCTGCGCCGTCTCTGATCAGTGAAAT
Source organism: Prolixibacteraceae bacterium (assembly GCA_039679975.1). GTDB lineage: Bacteria > Bacteroidota > Bacteroidia > Bacteroidales > Prolixibacteraceae > JBCFBK01. The sequence goes on along the minus strand of JBDKTZ010000481.1, from coordinate 8,062 downwards.
CACTGCTCCTTCCGGCTCAAGAACATCTATCGAATTATCAGATGGAACCAAAGTCTGGCTCAACCAGGGAAGTAAAATGGTTTATCCGCAAAAGTTCACAGGCAAAATCAGAGCCGTTCAGTTATCAGGTGAAGGGTATTTCGACATTGCCCCCGACAAGGCAAAGCCATTTATTGTAGAATCGGGAGAGATCGCGGTACAGGCGACCGGCACCATGTTTAATGTAAAAGCTTATGCCGACGAGGCAGAATTTGAGACATCCCTGGAGTCAGGCGCCGTCACTATTTTGAGGCAGAGGGCAAATAAAAGGTCGGTTGTGCATGAAATGAAGCCCGGTCAGCGTTTCGTGCTGAACAAGACAACCCATCAATATTCCCTGGAAACAGAAGACCTGACCAGGTATGTTTCATGGAAAGAAGGGAAGCTGATCTTCAAGGACGACCCTTTAGCCGAGGTTGCCCGAAGGCTCTCCCGCTGGTACAATGCAGAAATCACGATAAAAGATCCCGAAATCAATGAACTGACCTATACCGCCACGTTTGCCGATGAACCATTGGAACAGGTGCTCGACATGATCGAGGAGATTATGCCCGTGTCTTTTACTGTTCCCAAAAGAACTAAAACCGGCGACGGCGCTTTTGCAAAAAAGAAGGTCTTGATTTACAGAAGAAATAAATAAACGAACGCCTGACAACTTAAAACTTATTTGCCTATGGAATAAACCGGACCAAAAGAATGATAAAAGCAGGAAAATGCGGCACATTTCCCTGCTCCATAATTAAAAAACACTCTTGCGAAAGAGCATTTTTCAACAATTATCAAAACAAAAATATGAAAAAAATCAGTGATTATGCCATTAAGGCTAACGAGACGTGGTATGCGCGAAAATTATTTTTAAAAATGAAACTGACTGTTTTTATAACTCTGGTTGCATTCATTCAGGTATTGGGGACCGAATCGTATTCACAGGAAACGAAGTTGAACCTGAACATAGGAAATACTTCCTTGAAAGAAATTCTGGCATTGATCGAAGACCAGAGTGAGTATTATTTTATGTACAGCTCAAGAATGATCGATGTGGAAAGAAAGATCAAGGACGTCAAAATTGAAGGGAAGAATGTTTTTGAGACTTTGGACGAAATTCTGCAGGGTACCGATATCGGGTACTCCGTTAGAGGCCGGCAAATACTTTTGTCGAATAAGTATGATAAGGATTACTTTGCGGGAAGCGTAGGGCAACAATATCTCTCCGTTTCCGGTCGGGTAACTGACGCTTCGGGACAGCCTTTACCCGGTGTTACTGTGGTAGTAAAAGGAACCACACATGGAACTATTACTGACGCAAACGGGAGTTATTCACTACCAAATGTTCCCGCTGATGGGACTTTGATATTTTCGTTTGTTGGAATGAGAAGCCAGGAATTGTCCGTTGGAGGTCAATCTGTTATTACGGTCAGTATGCAGGAAGAGGCTATTGGAATAGATGAAGTTGTGGCAATCGGGTATGGTACTCAAAAGAAACGGGATGTTACGGGAGCATTGGCCAATATAAATGTGGAAGAATTATCTGAAATACCGGTTCCGAGTATTAGCCAAAAATTACAAGGAAAGTTTGCCGGGGTTCAAATTAATCAAAATACCGGCGAACCAGGTGGTGCATTGTCTTTCCGTATTCGTGGTGCCGCTTCGATAAACGCAGGGAATAATCCCTTGATTGTCATTGATGGATTCCCAACTACAAGCGGGCTTGAAACGTTAAGCCCTGATGAAATTGAATCAATTTCAGTTTTAAAAGATGCTTCAGCTTCATCTTTATATGGTTCACGTGCTGCAAATGGAGTTATTTTGGTAACAACAAAGCAGGCTAAAGCAGGAGAGAGTTCAATTGAATTTAATTCATATATTGGAGTTCAGTCCGTATCGGATCGGGGAAAACCAGATTTAATGAATGCCCGTGAATTTGCACAATTTAAAAAAGAATACTATGAAGATGCAGCAATTTATGAAGGTTATACGGGAGGAGTTCCTGAGGTCTATCAGAATCCGGAACAATATGGCCCAAATGATGGTACAGATTGGTTTGATGTTTTGTTGCGGGATGCACTGATTCAAAATTATAATTTAGCTTTTTCTTCAGGAGGAAAATATCTGAAATCTGTTGTAAATCTTAATTACAATAAACAGGACGGTGTGATGTTAAATTCATACGCTGACAGAATTGCCCTAAGGTCAAACAACATATATACCCCATCTGATAAATTGACTATTGGATTTAATCTGGGCCTTACTTATCACAGGAGCCAGGTTAAACCGGGATTAGGAAATGGCCGAAATATTATTCAGAACGCCTACCTGATGGATCCAACTCTTGAATACAAAAATGAAGACGGCACCTATCCTATTTCTTTTTCGCAACCAGGCATGTTCCCAAATCCAAACTATTACCTGGTCTTAACACAAAGCGTTAATCCGGAGAAAGGAACAACGGTATTGGCTAATACCTTCGCTGAGTATGAAATTATTCCGGGATTGAAATACAAACTCAGCCTGAATGCCAATATTGATAATACAATTAGCCGAACTTTTGAACCTTCAACTGCACGCGGCGGATTGGGTTCGGCTCCACCCCAGCCACCCTATGGCCGTTACGGTACAGATAACTTTCTGAACTGGTTAGCTGAAAATACATTAACTTACCGTAAAACGATTAACGAGAAACATAATATTGAGACCTTTATTGGCTATACGGCGCAAAAATTTAAGTCAGAGAACAGTTATATAGACGCTACTGAATATCCTGATGATAACGTGGAGTGGATCAACGCTGCAACAACCAGAATTGGCAATGGAGGAACGACAGAATCATCTGTTTTATCTTATGTTGGCCGGTTTAACTACAATTATGATGGAAAATATTTAGTTTCTCTTGCTTTTCGGAGGGATGGCTCGTCAAGATTTGGCTCTGCCACAAAATGGGGTAACTTTCCTGCTGTTTCCGTTGGATGGGTTGTTTCGGATGAAGGTTTTATGAAAGGTATGGAAAACATTAAATTTTTAAAACTCAGAGCAAGTTATGGAAAGGTAGGAAACAACAACATTGGAGATTACAGATATTTAGCTTCGCTTAATACCACTAATTACGTGTTAGATAATAAAGTGACCGCGGGAAAAACGTTAAGTGGTATTGGCAATATTGGATTAACCTGGGAATCGACAACCAGTTACGATCTTGGATTAGATCTCGATCTTTATAATGGTCGAATATCTTTTACATATGATTATTATTGGAAAAAGACTGACGGATTGTTATACGCTATTGATATTCCAATACAATCCGGCTTTAACAGCATTGATTCAAATATAGGCCAGTTTAATTTTTGGGGGCATGAATTCTCCGTATTATCCAGGAACCTTACAGGGAAATTTAAGTGGAGTACCAACTTCAATATTTCATTTGACCGAAATCTGGTTAAAAAGCTGGGAACAAATAATGCACCAATAGGTGGATATAATGAATATTGGGATGACAACAGAACTGCAGTGGGACATCCCATTGGCTTGTTTTACGGATATGTCAATACCGGTGTATACATGACCCAGGAAGAGTTTGACACCCAACCACACGGAGCTAATTCGATGGTTGGAACTGCAAGATTCAAGGATATCAGTGGTCCTGACGGAGTACCCGATGGAAAAATCGACATCAACGACAGGGAATTTATTGGTGACCCTAACCCTGATTTTATTTATGGAATGACCAATACCTTGAGTTACAAAAATTTTGATTTAAGTATTGTTATAGCCGGTACAGTTGGAAATGATATTGCGGATGATGCCTATCAATCAACCGAAAATTTTGATGGCGTTTTTAATATCCGAAAAGGTTATGCCGATCGATGGAGATCTTTGGAAAATCCGGGAAGCGGCTATTATCCAAGAACAAGGTCAGGAACAACCGCAGATTATCGTAATTTCTCTAACAGACAGGTTTTTAAAGGAACCTACCTTGCCGTCAAAAATATTACGCTGGGATATGATTTGCCAATAACAGCCAATAAATTTATAAAAAAGGCACGAGTAAATTTCAGTACTCAAAATGCATTTATGTTTACCAAATATCCCGGAATGAACCCGGAAGCCGGCATGTCCGGATTAAACGGATTAAACCAGGGGCGCGATTTTACCTCCTATCCTATTTCGAGAATATTCACATTAGGAGTAAATGTAAGTTTTTAATAAAACACAGTTATTTTTAAAACTACAACCAATGAAGAATAAAATATTATATATAATCATAGCGATTGTGGGATTAAGTTCCTGTAGCGAAGATTTTTTGTATCTGGATCCTGAAACCTCTGTAAGTTCAGCGTCTTTTTTTAAAAATGAAACTCAATTCAATCAGGCTCTCGTTGGGGCATACACCAACTTGCGCGGGATTGCTTTTATGGGTTTTGTGATGGATGAGATGCGCTCAGACAATACTTTTTTTACGATATATTCAGCCGACAGAGGTAGTGAAACGAGTACCGAAGCAATGGTGAAGTTTGTTGATAACAGCACCTCGAGTTCGCTTTCAAACAGCATTGGTAACAGGTACGGGAATGATTATTCGGGAATTGCCAGGGTCAATACAATTTTATCGAGAATTACTGCAAATGATGCCGGAATGACTCAGGCGTCAATCGATGCGATTACGGGTGAAGCATTATTCCTCAGAGCTTTTTATTATTATGATTTAGTGACACATTATGGTGGAGTTCCTCTGCAACTGGAGGAAATTATTTCTGAAGATGGTGCATTTCTTCCCAGAAATTCCACAGAAGAAGTTTACAACCAAATTATTACAGATTTAACAAATGCAATTCCAAAACTTTCTATCCCTGCAACCTTCCCTCAATCCGGAAGAGCTACAAAAGGAGCTGCAAAAATGTTGCTGGCATATGCTTACATGTCCAAACCTGAACCCGATTATGTAAAAGCGGAAACGGAGCTAACCGATATTACAAAAATGAACTACTCTCTGATGGATGATTATGCCGATGTTTTTGATCCGGCACAAAAGAATAATAAAGAATCCATATTTGAGGTTCAGTATAAATCCGGTAATGAAGGGCAGCATAGTGATTATATCTGGAGATTTATTCCAAAGACTACGAATACTGAGGTAATTTTAGGATTACATGGAACAAATTTGAGAGGTGGTATTACCAGTGGCGGATGGAATGTTCCAACCCAGGAAATGGTCGACTCATATGAAGAAAATGATCTAAGGCTGCCGGCATCTGTTGCTGTGGCAGAAGGAACACAAGTTGGAGAGAATTTCACTACGGAAACAGTTAAGAGTCCGGTTGGCTTTACTCCTTCACCGGGTAAAACCTATTATTATTTTATAAAAAAATATCTTCATCCACCTTATACTGTTGAATGGAATACCGACGATAACTGGCCGGTCTATCGTTATTCCGGAGCACTTTTATTATTGGCAGAATGCCTTGTAAACCAGAATAAAAATGCACAGGCTCTTCCTTATTTAAACCAGGTCAGAGTGAGAGCCGGATTACCTCTGCTGACAGAAGCTAACAAAGAAAATGTCGCGGCTGAAATGCGTCATGAACTGGCATTTGAGAACCATCGTTGGACAGATCTTATCCGTAATGGAAACGCAATTGAAGTAATGAATGCCAAGGGCGTTCGGATGAAGGCACTTTACGGATGGTTATTACCAAATACATTTAATGTAACCGAGAATAGATTAATTTATGCGATTCCGTTCAGAGAAATACAAATAAACAGCAATTTAGTCCAGAACCCCGGATATGAATAGAATCGAATAGCAGGAAGTGTTTTTAAGCACTTCCTGCTATTTTTTTTGTCCATATATTTAAAAACATTACAGGCAACATTGGTTAAACTAGTTAATTTAATCTGATTATGAAATCATTTTATAGCAATGTTATTCTGTTGATTGTGATTATGCAGTCATGTGTAAACAAGCCTCTGATGCCAGAGTGGCAAAAGAAATACAATGATCCGAAAACGGTTCGTGAAATGTTTGCCGATCCCCCCATGTTTTATGCCCCGCATACCTTTTGGTTTTGGGACGATACCATCAGGGATGAACATTATGCCGCGTCAATGATCGCAGAAATGGTCCGGCAGGGATTGAACCCGGGTTATGCCCATCCCCGCAGTTCGCAAGATCGACTGAATCATAAATATGCATCCCTGCCCTATGAACAGTACCTGGAACAACCATGGTTCAATAGTTTTGGTAATGCCTTGCAGAAAGCAAAAGACAATGGATTAACCCTTGGTTATTGCGATGAATATGATTGGCCAAGCGGGCAGGCGGCCGGGCGTGTATTAAAACAACATCCCGAACTCGAAGCACGATATCTCGACTGGAGACGACATGAAGTCAAAGGAAAATCAACTGTTCAGTATGATTCAATCGATTTTGCCGTAGCCGGAAAAATGATCAATAAAACAATTGATGCATCATCCCTGCAATTGATCGGTGAGGGAAATAAGCTTAAGTGGACAGCTCCTCAGGGCGATTGGATTGTTTACACCTATACGAAAAAATTCCATGCCGGATTCGATGGTGGAAAAGTAAATTATCTTGACCCGAAACTGATGGATGTATTTATTCCGCTTGTTCATGAACAATATGCAAAACGTTTTGGAAATGATATGGGCAAATCTATTCCCGGCGTTTTTGTCGATAACGAAGGAGATTACGGCTGGCAGATGGCATGGTCGGAATATCTGGCACAGCGATACAAAGAAATGAAAAACCAGGACATCCGGTTATGGCTTCCACTGCTGACAGAGAAAGATAAAGACGGTTTATTTGTCAAAGCCCGTTGCGATTGGTTTGATGCGATTTCGGATGTGTATAACAAATGTTATTTCGAACCGCTTGTTGATTGGCTGAACAAATACAATATGTATTATATCTCGAATTTGTGGGAAGAATCTCTTTTCTGGCAGACACAGGCCATGGGCGATTTCATGCGCGTCACGCGGACTGCCACCATGCCGGGTACAGATTGCCTTTTAATGAAATCGCAGGATGTGCACGATTTTAAGGAAGTGCAAACCATTGCTGAACTGGAAGACCGTCCGCTGATGAGTGAGATCATGGGCGTGGCAGGATGGGAGCAGACTCCCGAAATGATGAAAATGACGATTAACTCCATTACTTCATTCGGCGTCAATCATGTGGTGCCTCATGGAATTAATGTCAACCGTAAAATTGAAACCGATCCGTATCCTCCCGATTGGTTTACTGAAAATCCCTACTGGCCGTATCTGCATTACTGGACCGGTTTTTCAAGGCGTGCAGCTTTTGTTACCCGGCAGAGTAAACTGGTTGCCGATGTGCTTTTAATTAATCCGCTTGAAAGCATTTGGGCACTCACCGAAGATTATTTTTCAAATGAACATACCAAAAAGTGGGATGATCGTTCGGTTGAAACCGAACAGATATATACTGATGCCATGAGGGAAATGAATAAAAACAATATCGATTTTTTAATCGCCGATAAATATTATCTTGACAATGGCAAGGTGAAATCTGCGAATAATTCTGCCCGGATTACCATAAACAATCATGAATTTTCCGCACTGGTACTACCTCCTGTTTGTGTTATTTCTCATGTTGCCTCCAATAAGGTTCTTGAATTTGCAGAAAAAGGCGGCGCGGTTATCGTTCTTGGTGAATTACCACAAGGGTCACCCGAGGTGGGGTTGAGGGACACCATAGTTATCAATCAGATGAAAACTTTAATGCAACTTCCCAATGTGATCGATCTTTCTGCTGATAAGAACAGGCTTGGTAAAATGGTAACCGTATTAAATGAAAAGGTCAAACCACAGATCCGCCTCGAAAATTCAGGAAGGCTTTATACTGCTCACAGGAAAATTGTAACTAATGATCTCTACTGGTTTGCCAATAATACAGATACGGTAAGGAATTTTTCGGCCTGGCTGAGGGATGGTGAAGGTGCTGCAGAAATATGGAACTGCGAAACAGGAGAAATTAAAACGATACCTTCAG
>JBDKTZ010000057.1:0-4786 GCA_039679975.1 Prolixibacteraceae bacterium | reverse complement strand
ACTTCATCCAATGCAACGACATCCGGGTCGAGGACAAAATTCACTTCCGTTCTTCCATTTAAAGAAAGCTCAGCTGATTGAAACCCGATAAAACTACATTCCAGAACTGCATTTCTATTATTCACAGTGAGATTGTATTTTCCATCCATACCGGAAATAGTCCCTGTTGTTGTTCCTCTTATAACAATATTCGCTCCCGGAATTGTTTCTCCATTTTCTTTGGAGGTGACGGTCCCGCTGATTTTTATTTGAGCAAAAGCTCCGGAGCCTGCTCCGAGAAAAATAACGATTAATAATAGTAGAATCCTGATTTTTTCCATAGAATTTAGTTTTTAGTAAGAACTGGTTTTTAGAAGGTGAAACTGTTGTTTGCGAGTATTCCTGAAGTAAACTTATGGAATGGAAGGAACTTCAAAATCCCATTTACATAAAACGGAACAAAATTACGGATCTGGTACCACCGTTTTCGAATTTGGCACTATTATATGTATTGATTATCAGTAATTTATGCAACAAGGATGAAAATCATTTTATAGAACACATTGGCACCTGTTGCGGCATGATATATTCGGAAAATGAGCAGGATGAGGTAGAAATCTTAGGATACCTGCCGTGCTATTGTAGATTCTTTTCCCGGAATAAGATCTGTATTTTGCGCAATGCATTTAATCTGAGTTATATAGCGAACCACTGACTGATAAATCAATATCTTATCTGATTGAGGAAAGATGATGCTCTGTTGTAAGGTGAATGTAGCAAAAATCATTGAATCAATTAGATAGCTTGAGTTCCATTTTTTTGATACTCGCAAACAATGGATTTATTACCTGTCATTTTTGGTTTTTAATATGAGATGGTTCGATAAAAGCTACTTTAGTTCAAAAAATCAGATAAAGAGGATATTCAGAAGTATTCTATACGGAAGTGAATCAAAAAGATTATCATCATGAATAATAAATCACGCACATTGTTGTTTGCAACTATGTTGTCACTGGTCCTTTGGGCATGCAGTATGAGCAAGAAACCACAACGTTATATCGAAGAAAATCTTGATTACGCCTCAAGGCAGATCGGTCTTCAGTTAGATGCTATAGAAAAGACAGGAAAGATATTGAATCCCAGAACTATAGATAAGCAAGGAGCGATACATTATGTGGGTTTTTCCGACTGGACAAGCGGTTTTTTCCCGGGCACGATGTGGTATTTATATGAAATGACCGGTACCGAAAGGTGGAAAGAATATGGTACAAAAATTACCGAATCGCTTGATTCTGCAAAGTATCTCACCTGGCACCACGACGTCGGGTTCATTATCAACTGCAGTTTCGGAAACGCCTTTCGTTTAACGGGCAAGAAGGAATACAAGCAAGTGATGATCAAAGCTGCGGAGTCGCTTTCCACCCGTTTTCGTCCCGCAGCCGGTGTGATTCAATCGTGGGATGCCGACAGAGGCTGGCAGGCAACCCGAGGATGGAAGTGCCCGGTAATTATTGACAACATGATGAACCTTGAACTTCTTTTTAGGGCAACTGAATTATCTGGAGATTCAAGTTTCTATAAAATAGCGGTCAGTCATGCCAACCAAACGATGAGGAATCATTTTCGCGATGATTACAGTTCGTGGCATGTGGTGGACTATGATCCTGTTACCGGCGAAGTGAGGCAGAAAAACAGAGCCCAGGGTTATGCCGACGAATCGGCCTGGGCCCGCGGACAAGCCTGGGCCCTTTACGGCTACACCGTTTGTTACCGGGAAACCAAAGATCCTGCCTATTTGCAGCAAGCCGAAAACATTGCCGTGTTCATTCTCAACCACCCCCGATTACCCGGGGATCTGATCCCTTACTGGGATTTTGACGCCCCAGGTATTCCAAATGAACCTCGTGATGTATCGGCTGCGGCTATCATCGCTTCAGCACTGTATGAACTGGGTAGCTATTCGAATCATGGAGATATATATCTGAAAAAGGCCGACCAGATCATGAACAGTCTGGCTTCTCCCGCGTATCGTGCAACGCCTGGAACCAACAACTATTTTCTGTTGATGCATTCGGTAGGCAGCATTCCGCACAACACCGAAATCGATGTACCTTTAAACTACGCTGATTATTATTTTCTGGAAGCCTTGCGGCGAAAAATGAACCTGAAAAAATAAAACAAATATATTTCTAAACCCAGAACAACAAACAATGAGAAAAAAAGTGCTTTTTACGATCTTTTTGATGCAGGTCTTTTTGTTAAACGGACAACCTTTGCAACTTATTCCTTCGCCAGCCAACTTTGACGGTAAAAACAGAGTGCTCTCAGTAAAAAGCTGGATCGTGGAATGTGAAAGTCCCGGGGAACAGGTTTTTCGTCAGTTCGCCGACCAGGTAAAAGAATGCGGGGTCGATTTTCCTTTTCATGTGCAAGAGAAAGATGAACCGGCCAACCTCTTTCTTCGATATTCCCATAATAACAAGTTATCAGGGGATGAATCGTACCAGATCAGAATTGATCCTCATAAAGTGGTAATTGAAGCTTCGTCCGATGTCGGGATATTTTATGCCTTGCAGACCCTGGCTCAACTGACTGAAGCTAACCTGGCCGGCAGCGAGAGTAGAATTCCCTGTCTGAAAATTACCGATCAGCCCAGGTTTGGATGGAGGGGGCTGATGCTCGACGAATCCCGCCATTTCTTTGGAAAACAAAAAGTAAAACAGTTGCTCGACTGGATGGCTTTTTATAAACTCAACCGCTTTCACTGGCATCTGACCGATGTGCCGGGATGGAGAATTGAGATTAAAAAATATCCTGAATTAACGACAGTGGGAGGAATTGGAAATCATACCGATCCGAAGGCTGCGGCCCGATTCTACACACAGGAAGATATACGGGAAATTGTTCAATATGCAAACGAACGGTTTATCGAAATCATTCCTGAAATTGACATGCCCGGACATGCGAGGGCTGCCAACAGGGCTTATCCTGAATTCAGCGGCGGAGGTTCGGAACGATTCCCGGACTTCACGTTTAACCCCGGCAATGAAAAAACCTATGGTTACCTTACTGATATCCTCCGGGAAGTGGCGCAGCTTTTCCCTTCCAAATACATTCATCTGGGTGGCGATGAAGTGCATTTTGGAAATCAGCAATGGAATACAGATGTCCATGTACAGGCTCTAATGGAAAAGAATCATCTCAAAAACCTTCAGGAAGTGGAGTTTTATTTTATCAAGCGAATGACCGACAGCATTGCCGCGCTAAATAAAACCATGATCGGATGGGACGAGATTATCAGCGCCGGCGTTGATCCTGGCAAATGTATGGTGATGTGGTGGCGGCACAATAAGCCGGAACAACTTTCAGAAGGACTGGGAAAAGGCTATCAAACAATCATGTGCCCCAGGATTCCTTTGTATTTCGATTTTGTACAGGATTCAACACACACGTCAGGGCGCAAATGGGAAGGCGATTTTGCCACGCTAAAGAAGATTCTTGAATTCAGCCGGATGTACCGTGAACCCATTGCCAAATTCCCCGGGCTGATCGTGGGGCTGCAGGCAGATCTATGGAGTGAGACGATCCATAGCGGCGAGCGGCTCGACTATATGACATATCCGCGGATTGCCGGTTTGGCTGAAATAGCCTGGAGTGATAACCTGGCGACCGATTATAATGAGTTCCTTATTCGCTTGAAGCCTTCGTTAAACTTATTTAAAAAGAAAAACATTTCTTATTTCAATCCGGAAAATCCTGAAACAACTCCCGAGATCAAAGGACCTGCGCCCTTGCTTCCGGTTGAATAGATAGAATCTTCATCCGGCGTATATCTTTGGCAGACATCTCGAAGTAATGACGTGTGACGCAAAGTGCAGTTAAATAAATTGAAACGATAAAAATATGAAACCGGAAAATATCATTCATAACAAAGTCAAAATGCTGACCTGTACCCTGGGACCGGCCCTGTTCATGGGGGCGCTCCTCAATACGGGATGTTCTTCCGCAACGAAAGAATCAAAACCGAATATCATTGTTTTCCTGGTTGATGACATGGGATGGCAGGATACTTCGGTTCCTTTTTGGAAGCAAAAAACGCCGCTGAATGAAAAATTCTCCACTCCCGCCATGGAACGGCTTGCCGGTCAGGGGATGAAGTTTACACAAGCGTATGCCTGTTCAGTCTGTACGCCTTCACGGGTCAGCCTGATGAGCGGAATGAACGCAGCGCGGCACCGGGTAACCAACTGGACGCTGGACCGAAATGTATCAACAGACAAACAAGATGATGTCCTGCAATTCCCTGACTGGAACCTGAATGGCGCCCAACCCGCCGACTCCATCGAAAACAGTGTCTGTATCACTGCATTGCCCCAACTGCTCAAAGATAACGGGTATTTTACCATTCATTGCGGGAAAGCCCATTTCGGCACGACCGGTACGCCGGCAGCAAACCCTTCCGTGTTGGGTTTCGATATAAATATCGCAGGCCATGCTGCCGGTGCTCCTGCCACTTACCAGGGGTTGAAAAACTTTGGAAGCGATGAAAACGGACTGCCACTGAATGAATGGGCAGTGCCGGGACTGCAAAAATACCACGGTCAGGATATCCATCTGAGCGAAGCGCTCACTATTGAGGCAAAACATGCGCTCGACAGCGCCCTCGCCGTCCATAAACCCTTCTTCCTGTACATGGCCCATTATGCGGTGCACACCCCCATAGAAGCCGACAGTCGCTTTTACCGGAAATATCTTGACCTGGGATATCCCGAGGTCGAGGCCAGGTATGCTTCGATGATCGAAGGGA
>JBDKTZ010000593.1:0-19472 GCA_039679975.1 Prolixibacteraceae bacterium | reverse complement strand
TAAACCGTGGCGTTCATGGCTCGTTTCATAGGTTAATAATTTATTTTTTGCTGACGGCCTTTGCTTTGAGGTATAAATTCCTGCTTCCGCACTAACAGCTAACAGCTCACAGCTCCTTTATGTTGATTCAGTTGCGAACTTTAATTTTTTGCCTTTCACATCGGCAATGGCGACCTGGGTTTGGGATTGCTCTGCCAGGATCAGGCTCTGTTCACAATCGTCAACTTTAATTTTTCCAGGCGGATTATCGGGAGGAGGAATCTCTCCCGGTGTGTTTCCTTCCTGGCCACATCCGGAAGTTAAAATAAGGTAAACTGATAAGGTATACAGGGGAAAAATCATTTAAGTTTCATGTTTCAATTGTGCTTAAAAGTATCGAATGCCTGTTTCTTTTCCAAAACAATTTTTAAGGAAATGCCGGGACAAATCTGCCGGCATTAAATTGAAATTGAAACCTTCCTCAAAGCAGGTTTATCGATTTTTGATAAACGACAAGGTTTTGTTAGTATTCCCAAAACTTTTCATCTGCATTTTGCAGAACAAAGATACCTGGATCATTTATTCATTAAATCATTCCCGGTCATCTTGACTTCGATTTTTTCATTCTTCGTCCGGTTGACCATATAGGGAATATCCGGAAGGAGGTCAAAACAGTTGTCGCTGATATCCGATTCTCCATCAATATCGAGACAAACCCCCCACACATAAACGGGGGAAGTTATGATGGTCTTGTCACCACTTTGTTTGATTGAAAGCTGTGGTTTCTGTAACGCAAGGTCTTTAAATCTTGCCAGGAATAACCTGTGCTGTGAAATAATCGTTTCATTATCTTTCAATACAGCGAATGCCCCGTGATTATTAATTCCCGCTTTTACAAAAGCACTTTTGTCGAATGAAGCAATTATCGTTGATGTATTTGGAGGTAGTGTGACGTTCTTTAACTCGTTAACAGGGAACTTTCCACTGGTACTGAAAAGGCCATACTGGAGTTTACCTTTCCACGGCTGCTGTTTTTCGTTTATTCCATAAATGTTGATATTATTGCTTTCCTCTGCCACGACTACACAAATTTGCTCAAATGCTCTCCTTACAGGATGATAAGCAAGTTTTTTACGAAGATAATAATCTACAATTGTCCATCCATGAGTAACAGGCCAGGAGTCGTTATACATCCAGAATATGGCACTTGAACTGCTGTACATTCGTCTGTGATAATTATTAATGTATTCCATTAATCCTTCCGATTGAAGCAACGCACTGGCAAAGGCATAATCGTCAAAACTCATTTTTATATAATCTTTGTCAAGCCAATCTTTTATAAATCTATATGTTACACCTTTTTTGTCAGTAACGAAATTCATCATATTATCATGTAAATCCCATGAAAACGACCGGACAAACTGCTCTCCCGGAGGTAGGAATTGGCGCAGCGAAGCAGGGGAACTGGCACCAAGAACCCCTCCCTCATTCGGAAAGCGGTCCACGTAGTTTCTATAAGCCCAGAAATTAGTGGTGTCCTTTCCCAATGAAACCTCCCATGGATGCTGATCGCCTGTAATAGAGCTGTTAGGGAATTCAAAATTTTCCGAATAGGGAGAACTTGGCCAATAAAAACGGTATGGATCTTCTTCTTTCATGATGACCGGCATCAGATGATGGTAGATGAGATAATCCGGAACTACTTTTCCGCTGTTTGCATAACCCCATCCCCACGTTCCCCATTCCAGTTCATTATTGCCGCACCAGACAATTAATGAAGGGTGATAAGCAAATTCACGAACCGCCCAGGTTACTTCCTTTTTTACATTATTATAAAAATCAACATTGTCTCCCGGGTATTTGGAGCATGCAAAGAGGAAATCATGCCATACCAGTATTCCATTTTCGTCGCATAACCGGAGTAGCTCATTACCCGCAAAAAGGCCTCCTCCCCAGATCCTCAGAATATTAAAGTTTGCATCAACTGCCATATCGATCAGTTTTTTCAGCCGGTTTGTGTCAACATTACTGTAAATCATATCAGCGGGTACCCAGTTGCCACCTTTCATAAAAAAAGAGCGATTATTTATCTTTATTGTAAAATAGTTTCCTTCAACGGGATGCTGAGACCTGTCAATCTCAATTTTTCTGAAGCCAATTTTTCTGTACCCTGTATCTATAATTTTTCCATCTTTTTTTACATCAACCTTTAGTGTATATAAATTCGGATCGCCATGGCCAACAGGCCACCATAATTTTGGTTTGTTGATCCTCATTTTTAGTTCATATGGGAAGATTCCTTTTGATACAGTTATGTGGCCGGAAACCTGTTGTTTCGTTTCAACGAGAGTCGCGTCTATTGTCAGATCACTTGAACCTTTTGTTCCTTCGATGAATGTTCTTATTTTAATATCTGCAGCCGAGAGATCATCGGCCATTTTTATCCACGGTACTATATTATCCAGGCGGATTTCATCTCTCCAAATGAGAGAGACATCTCCGGTAATCCCAATGTTTATTAGCTGTGGGTTCCAGTCCCATGAGAACTGGTATTGAGGTTTACGTAACCAGTGTCGCTTGTTCAGATGAACATTAAGTGAACTGTTATAGTCGTCCAAATTCTTGTTTGACGAATCATACAGCCCACTTTCTATGCCTACCGTCAAAATATTTATGCCTTCTTTCAATTTTCCTGACAGATCTATCAGGCAGGGGATGAAGGTATTATCATGTCGTCCGATCAGATCACCGTTCAAATAAATATTCGCAGAATAATCGAGCCTGTCAAATTTCAGCCATGCCGATTTGTTTAGAGCTTCCCTGGGAGCGCTGAATTGCCTGTAATATTGCCAATACTGCTCACTTACCCATCGTGCAGCTAAGTAGTTTCCTCCATAGTTGAGATTGCCAATCATCCCTTTTTTTTGCATAGCTATGTTCAGATCCATCGGGACCTCAACATCCATATAACGCAGAGTGTCATTGAGCGGATTTATCCCGCTAAACTCATCGGCACTGTTCGGACCGTGATTGCCATCATTCCATGTTACTTTCCATCCTCCGTTCAGATTAAGCTGATTGGCATTCTGGGCTGCAGTTATAGCGGGAAAGAAAAGCGATGATATTAATAACATCATTAAAGTTCTAAAAGTGTCTTTTCCGTTCATCCGTCTTTTAAAAAAAACAGACGATTGTTTTTCAATAAACAAAGACTCAAAACTTGCTTTCATAGTTGGTTTTCTAAAAGATTATTCTTCGGAACTAATTGCAAAATTCATCGACGGCTTCGAACATGGCAACAATATTTTCCGGTGGTGCATCAGGCATACTGTTATGAATCGATCCCAAATCGACAGGAATTCTGTCCGGTTCGTGATGATTGATGATTGTGAGTAATTGTTCTCTCGGTGTCATGATTTTTTAATTTTAATAAGATTTTATAAATCCGGTAAAAGCGAAGCGGGTGTTAAGCCTTTAAAATTGAAAGAAAATCTGCCATTTATTGCCTTGATTAGTTTCAGTATTTTAAACGGAGAGTGAGGATACCATAAGGGCGCATGGAAACGGTTTCGGCAACCGGTTCTCCGGGCTCCTCGCTCACGGAGCAGATATGGATTGATTTCGGTGCTCCGGCCGGGAAGGTGAGCGTGACTGTTTCATTCCTATCAGAAAGAGAACGGAGACGAAGAACGGTCTCCTTGTCTTCAACTAATGATTTAACTATAGTTACACATACTCTATCATTATCGATGGCAACCAAAGGAGTAACCTTTGGATTATTGTTGGCTGTAACATGAGCTAATGGTTGTGCGCGTTCCATCCCAAACCGGTTGGCGGTTACCACATTGTATTCTTCATGAGGAAGGATGTGATAACGGAAGGTTACTGGTCCGTCCTGCGTCAGTGGAAAGTTAGTGATCCAATGGTTGTTCATCACCCATGAGTAGACGGTTGAACCGGGATTAAGTTTATTGATCCATGCACCTTCGTTTCCCCATTTTGTGTCGAGGTTTGCCGTCATCTTTCCATATTCGAAAAGAGGGGCATCGAGGGAGCACCAGGTTACCCCTTCTTTGTCGTTTGAAATGTCGAGCCATCGCTGCATCGCAATCCAGTTACGGTTACCCTGCAGCCACTGATCTTTTTCCATTTCCATTACACCCCAGGGGATGTCTACACGGGTTATTCCTTGCGGAATATTGAAGCCGAAGCCAAAATGTATACCATCTTTCTCCAAAAGTGGAAGTTTATCCACAACATTTGTAATTTCTACCCATGGTTGTCCCTGTACGAGCCGAACAGAGCGAGTTATTGCACGACAACCGGTTGCTTTTGAAGTCACGCGTAATTCAACAACCAATGGCCCTGATTCGACCGCTGTAACAATAATGCTTGAATCAGCTTTAGGTATATCAATGTTGGCTCGTAACCAACGAAATGCATTAAGTCCGCCGTTTACTTTTATATCAGCTAAATTGCTACCTGTGGCCAGATTGATGAGTTCTGTAATATTACCTGTTATCGGATCAACGGTAATGCGGAGGAATTGGTTTTCAAGAGTTGTTCCAATTTTTTTACAGCCATTTGAAGGAGGACTTTTTCCTTTTTCCACTCGATAGTGGCGTGATCCGAGGGCCGGAACATCAGAGGACATAAACGCCAGTTCGCCGGTACTAAGACGTTGTGCCGGTACGTCTTTCCCCTGTTCGTCGATAACACGATCACCACGCAGGCTTTCATTTTCATGGAGAATTACAAGCCCTCCATGTTTCCAGGAATGGGTATTGAAAACTGCGATACCTCCGGCAGAAGGTCCTTCCTGCGGACCAAGCGCACCATTGGATTTGTCGGTAGCAGGAGCAAGGGCATTATCGAATAAAGCTTGGATACGGTCATTGGCCTGGTGGAAGTATTCCTGTTTGACCTTCCAGATTGCATCCTGGAAAAAGGGTTCTGAAGGATTTTCGAAGCACCATGTGTGTTCAGAGCTAAGGGAGATATAGCCCCATGCCTCATCAAACTCTTCCCGTGGTGCAGGCAGACCTGGACGGAGCATTGTCCAGAGGGTCTCCGCCTGGGCAAGCCGCTCCTTGGCATTACGGTTCATGGCGGACAGACTTGCCGCAGTGCCCAGTCCATCTGTCCAGTACTCGGTATAGTCTCCTTTGACCACAGGTAAATGATCTCCGTATTTTTCCTCTATCATTTCCATGATTTCATGACCGCCGGAAATCATAATATGCGGGTAGGCGTATTGTTCGTTCCAGGCCCTGACAGCCTCAGGAATATCAGCATCGAGCGGACAATTATCCCAGAGGGTCCAGGAGAGAACAAGGAAATCGTATGGATATTTTTCTTTTTCCAGGGCAATCAGCTTATCCGTAAAATTGACATTGGCACTACCTGTTTTAATAAAGGCCGGAACTTTTAACGGATCGCGCTGACCAAACCAGGGCCTTCCTGTCTGACCTCCTTTGGTCATGCTGCCACTGTTGGCGTAACCACCAGGCTGAAAGAATAATACTTTGGATTGACCATCAGCCCCGATCCACCAGAATGGGTGTCCGTCAATGTCCTTGTGCGCGTTGCCTGAGCGTGTACTGTTGGGCCACGACATGATATATCGCACTCCTTCCTGTGCCATCACCGGAACCAGTCCCCATGACATACCGGGGATGTCCATCTGCTGGAAAACATCCATTGGTTTACCGGTGAGTTTTTGCATTTCACGGCTGAAACGGAAGACATGGAACAACTCTTCATCGGAGCAGACGCTGGTGTTAAGGTTTAAATAACTTGCGTCCACGCACAGTTGCCCGTTGCGGATGGCATTCAGAACATTTTCACGCTCTTCAGGCATCGATTGCCACAGGCGCTCCAGAGGCCAGGTGACCTCCGGGTTCCAGCGATAACGTGAGCCTTCCGGATAATTCTTCGTGGCCTCTCCCAGCTTAATTCCTTCTATAATGTTGTTTTTATGCAGTATTTCAACATTCTTCTGCGTGTTGGTATAGCCGATATCTACATGAGCATGGTTGTATAAGTATACGTTCCAGTGACGCATAGGCGGAACAATCACTGTTTCTTTCAATATCTTATTGTCCTGACGTAAAGTCAGTGTAACTTTTACTTCCTTCTCTGTGCCAATATTTGCGGGTAACAACACATAACATATAGAATCCCCGCTTGCTTTAGGATTAAGATTAGTAATTTCAGTCCGACCGTCGGCAGCGACTTCAATTTGTGCTTTATGATGAATTTTTCCGCCTATAAAACGAATGATAATTTTTCTTCCGGGATTGCCGTCTTTCCGGTAACCATAAACAGGCTGGGGAAAACACTCCATATTTATGGGGAAATGAAGATCATCTTCTGTTCGAATAGACTTCTCGCAGCGCAGGCATATCGATGTTTCTCTTTTTGGAGATTCAGCGTTGGAAAACAAATCCATGTGCGTGGTCTCCGTCTTTTCTGTCTTCTCTTTGAGTTTAGCAGATGAAAGAAAACAAGAAAAAAAAATTAGAATTGTCAGGTAGACGAATGTTGTTGTTGTCATATTTCTATAGATGTGTTTACTCGCATTGTAAATCGTATTTATTCTGCTTATTCTACGAGTCCTTCTGAAAGTAATGTGCGCTGAACTTGGCCATTTGAAGTAATAAAAAAAATCTTAGATTCGCTATTTTTATTTTCGTTTTGATCATTTAAGGTCACCGGAATATTGGACCAAAGTAATAATACAAACATAATTTTATAAAAGACGTTATTTGTAAATTATTAGGACTAAACCTTGAAATGCAGGAACAATCAGATTCTTTACGTCAGCAGCCCCGGTAGTTTGTAAACCGGTAATATTCGGGATTTCGATTCTTGCACGTTCGGGATCAAAACCGATTTTTTTCCAATCAATATTCAGGCTGACTACCTGATCTGATTTAGCCCAGCTGCCCATGGCGATCATTATCTTATCTTTCTTGAGATAAACACTTGCCAGGATATCTTTATTTCCGGTTTTTACCGGATTGGTTTCATCCCAGTAACCAACATATTCGGAGCCGGGAATGTCAAAATAATCCCATAATTTCCAAATATTCATAGGTTTGCAACCTCCATAATAACGGGTTGACATTCCATAAACCATTCCTCGATAGGCATTTCCGCAATTCTGTAGCATTTCTCCATAAAGACCGAAGGGAATTCCTGAAATTTCAATCAGCCAATAATCGGGTTTCGAGTTATAGTCATATCCTTCACCAAACCAAAGACTATTGATGTATGGGAAAAGCTCCATATAGTTATTGGCAGGGCTGTTTAACCCATAGGCTGGTTCAAATGCATTGCCGGAATGAAAATCTATTAAGCAGCTGTCGGCGGCTCTATCCATGGTTTTACGCATACGTTTCATAATTTCCCGGTCATAGCCGGCTCCATCCAGGTACAGGCCGCGTACTCCATATTCCTTTATTAAAAAGTTCAAACCTTCGATGTAATAATTATGCCAGCGTGAGAGTCCTTGCGTCCTGACAGACATATCTCCGTCAGCACCCATTCCCGGATCATGCCAGGCAGGATCATAATTGGAACGAAGATGTTCAAACAACCAGGAATGTCCGGTCATACCATAAATGCTGTTAGGGTCTTTTTTCTCATGTGTATCGGCCAGAACTATAACATTCGAACGGGAATAGATCTCATCATCCAAATGCCTTAATGCCCATAATTCGGGTGCATTTGTGGATAATTCCCTCACGGTATAATACAGTTTTGTCCGAATATGAAGTTTATTCCCTTTTGTAATTATCGATTTTAACGTATCTCCTGAGAGAAACGGATAATTGATATAGGGATTGTAAACATTAGCATGATGAATATTCATTAATGTAGCTCCATTTTCGGCTGCAGTTTCGGGATTATTATCAGCGTGATAATATCTTTCGTTCCAATGTTTATCGTCTAAAATCTTAAACGGAGTAATGAGAAGGCCGAAGTTCAAAACCATTTCATCGCTTTTCTTCATTCTCTTTGCTCCCACATAAGCACTTACAACTACTTCTTTTTCAGTTTGGACAGTATTGCACCCTCCTTTGCCCTCATTGCTCCAATCCCGGTAAGGACCAACCTTTTCAAAAGAAGCCAGTTTCCAGTCAGGAACCAGGTGTTTTAATTTCACCTGTAATCCGGCATTCACATCTCCCAGCCAGATCATATTATTGGCATATTCCTGGTTCCATTTCCATTCGAGCTTTTCAGGGATATAACCTCCTTGTTTCCCCATTCCCATGAGATATTTTGCAGTTGATTTATTGTAGGGGAGCACCAATTGGACATCGTCTAAGTTGATCTCTTTGTTTGCTTTTATTTTTGTTTCATAGTTAATGTATCCATCACATTCCATTTTCGCTTTTACAAAAATGTCGATGTTTTCAGAAGTTAATACAGTTTGCCATGCAACAGCACCACTTGTTTTTAGAATAATCTCGGGCTCTCTGGATGAGAAATGGATTACTTTTCCATTTTGAATGA
Source organism: Prolixibacteraceae bacterium (assembly GCA_039679975.1). Lineage (GTDB taxonomy): Bacteria > Bacteroidota > Bacteroidia > Bacteroidales > Prolixibacteraceae > JBCFBK01. The sequence goes on along the minus strand of JBDKTZ010000593.1, from coordinate 10,970 downwards.
GATCAAGGTGAATTGGTCCGGCAAGGATATTTTTATCCGGTCCGTTGATGGAATGATTACTGCCAGTAAAGGAACTGGTTATTTTGATCGGAAATCCTGATTTATTGAAACGCAGTTTGCGTCCAAGGATGGATACATCTCTGCCATTTAATTTTACCGGAGCATATGGAACAACAACGTCATCGTCAATACCCATGTCCGAATCCAACCAATTCAGTCGTGACTGATTTTGCGGGGTATTATATCCCCTGTTTTCGATAATTTTGTTTTCTATGTGCAAGGTTACCGCTATCGTGTAATCCTTTGTTCCTTTGGCGGAGGCTGTTACCTTTCCCAGAAAGGTACCAGGAGCCTGATCTGATTTAATGTCTGATACTATCCACATGGACCGAACTTCTCCTTTGGGAATAGTTACATTTTTTACAAACTCATTCCCTAAATGGTCCTTTCCTCCCATATTTATACACTTAAAGGACTTTGAAGATAGTATATCTCCCTTTTCATTTTTTAAATCCGAAAATGTTAATTTAAAATCGTTCAATTCTTTATACGGAGCAAATATTCCCAGTTGCCAGGAATAAGATTCATTTCTCATTGCGGTACCTTCAAAGCCGGAATTTGCCCCTTTTTTGTACCAACGATAAGGAATAGTTTCGAACATCCTTATTGGAAAATTCCTGTTTTCCGGAAATATCAGGAGCTCTTTATCCTGATTTTTTTGCAATAAATCTGTTAACTCTTGCTGTGTAACAGGTATTTCCATCGGATAAAAACTATGATAATTGCTTTTACATTCAAAAGCAATGGTCTTTGCCAAATGGTCATCAATCTGATTGGCTGTACTGATTTTCCACGAAGGATCGAATGTTTCTTTTGGCTTCTCATAGGTAGCATCAGGGAACCACCATTTACCGGTATTTCGTCCCGGCATATAATACAAATAGTAGTTACCTTCACCCGAAATGGGTTGGAATACGATCTCCCCGAATTCTTTATTCTTTTGTAGACAATAGATGTTTTTTATACGTTGATTCGTTAAGGCATCAATCAGGATCAGATTCTTATCCTCAACACGATCCAACCTGCGCCACGGAACTATCACTTTGACGGCATCAGAAGGTTTTTCGACATAAATTACAGCGCGATGATTGCCAAGTCCCTGGGGATTCCATTGTCCTGTCCCATAGCTGATTTCCTGACCAATGGATAAGAACACGCTACAGATGAGCGTAAAAACGATTAAGAATAATGTCTTCATAGACTTTACGGCATTGTTGTGACTTTATATTATTGGGTGAAAACTACCTTGCAATGTAAAAATAAGGGAGGGCATGAAATCCCTCCCCCTTACAATTGGGCAACTTTATTAAAAACTTATTGAAGCGGATCAAATGTGCCACCCCAGTCCTTGTTCTGCTCCAAATTCACATTCTTATCCAGGTGGGTTTTGGGAATTCCGTAGAAATAATACTTGTCCGGTACATTAAATGTGTATGGATTGTCGATATTATCAATTATCTTAGGAGTAAATCTTGACCAGACGGAGGAGTCATATATATTATCCGTAATGAGCGGCACCTGAGCGCCTGGTTTCAACCACATCACAACCGCTTTTCTTGTTTGCTGGTTGTTCAGAATATCGAATCTTCTTAATCTGCGTAAATCATTCCATCGCTTTCCTTCGAATGCAAATTCAACAAACCTCTCTTTTATATATGCTTCCCGGATATCCGAAACGGTGTTTGCCGTTATGCCATAGTTTGTTCCGTTACCAGGCAAAATACCGGCACGTTGGCGAATTGCATAGAGTACTTGCAGAGCCTCAGAAGTTTTACCAGTCTCATTGGCGGCTTCGCCATAATTCATCAGCACTTCTGCGAACCGTATTTCTATCCAATCCACTGTGCCATAATGAACATTCGTTTTATCGAGGCTTGGATCTAAACCTTTGACTTGCCAAAAGCCGGATCGACCAGGTGTCCCTGCTTCATAATGAATAACTTTTAAAAGAGATGTTCCGTCGCTGGTATATCCGGTCCATATTTTTTCTCCGGACTTAAAATCCGGCGTATTATAGACTCCCCCGTTAAAGGTAATTGTTGCATAGAAGCGATCATCTCTGTATTTGAATAAGGTATCGTATGCTAAAGGTCTGGCAGGATCAAATGCAGAACCATCTTTCATCGGGAATGCATTAACAAGAAATAAAACGGCTTCATTGGCGCCCCATGCATCTTTTGTAATAAACATAGGACGAATAGGAGCTTGATCTGAATAATGGTCCGGTTTGTAGAATTGGTTCAGCATAATCACTTCTTTATTCCGCTCGGCGGACCAGATATCTTTAAACGAGGGAAGCAAACCTTTTCCCTGGCTTTCAAGAAAATCTTTTGCCGCTTTGGTGGCCGCATATGCTGTTTGCCAGCGGGCAGGATCTCCGGATGGATTAAATAGCGGACTGGCATAGAATAACAATACCCTTCCCTTGAATGCGAGTGCAGTCCCTTTGTCAATACGGCCAAAGTCGGCGCCGGAAAAAGCATCTGGCAGCATAGAAGCGGCATCATCCAGATCTTTGACCATTTGAGTAAAACACTCCGAAGTTTTATTTCGTTTTACAAAAAGAGCATCAGGGTTTGTGTAATCCTGCACGTCTAAGATCAATGGTACTCCTCCATAATCTTTCACCATACTGAAATAAGTCCAGGCTCTCCAAAACAATGCCTGCCCTTTAAACTGGTTAATTTTTTCCTGTGAATAGGGCGTTTTGTCAATTTTACTCAAAAATAAATTGATGCGGTCAATTACGGTATATTGCCAATTATCGCGCGAGTCTATTGTGGCGATTCCTTTTAAGAAACTATTCATCCCCGGATCACCGTCGGTTGCTTCGTCTGAAGAAGATCCATTATATGGCCATCCCGGCATTAATGAGGAATAGATATTGTTCAGGTAAGCTGCAGTCATTGTTTCCGAGGTCCATACATTTTCACCGCCAAATACTTCCAGATTGTCCTTATCCAGAACGTCGGTACAGCATGGCAAGAGAAAAAACAGAATTAAAACTCCTATAATGTTTTTCATAATCGTTCTTTTTTGTAATTAAAATGAGACATCCAATCCAAAATTGTATGTTTTCATATTGGGATATGATCCCATTTGACTGATTTCAGGATCGAAATACTTAAACTTGCTCAGGTAAAACAGATTGGTGCCTGAAAAAACAAGTTTTACTTGAGAAAGCCCAGCCTTAGCCATCCATTTAGAAGGCAATGCATAGTTGACACTCAAATATTTTAGTCGAACGAAACTGCCGTCCTTCATCCAAAAGTCTGAAGTGGTGTTATAGGTATTGGGACCAAATCCGGTTTTGGGATTTGGGAGGGGAGCATTCGGATTGTCGGGAGTCCAATGGTTCAACCAAAAAGTAGGAACACGGTTCCATTCTACCCAATTATTCATTCCATCCGGGAATCTTTTATTTCCGGTTTGTCCTGCAAACATCACTTCTAAACCGAATTGTTTCCAGGATGTACCCAGATTAAGTCCATACCGCACTGGCGGAGTACTTCGTTTGGAAAGTAAAGTCTGATCATAACTGTCAATTATCCCATCCGGTTTACCATTCGGGCCGCTCAGATCTTTATATATCATCATACCTAATTCGGGATTTAGTCCAAGAACAGTGAAATTGTCGGGTATAGCATCAAGATCTTTCTGGGTTCTTATAATTTTATCAAATACATAACCGGTAATAATTCCTAAAGGTTTGCCATTCGGGTTGGCATATTCCGGTGCATTAGCCGGGTAATCCATTTTCATCACTTTATTCGTGCCATAAGAAAATGAACCTTTTACAAAATAGCTGAAATCTCTAAACTTATTATCATACTCAAGTTCAAGATCAAATCCATTGGCATTCACCTTGGCATAGTTTTCTGCGGGCAATGAAAAACCGAATGTACTGGGCAGAGCCTGGATGCGTGAACCCAGGATATCATATGTGTGTTTGATCCAATAGTCTGCACTCAGACTCCAGTGGTTTAAAAAATTCATATCAATTCCAAAGTTGTAATCGCGGGATTTTTCCCAGGTTATATTGGGATTTGTTATTCTATCAAGGCTAATTCCGGGATTGACAACCGGAGGAACACCAAAATAAGCATTACCGGAGGGGCTATACGTATCAAGCCATTGCCAGCCTACGACATTATCATTACCAGACAATGCAGCGGAGGCTCTTAATTTTAAAAAATTAATTTGGGGAACATTGAAGAACGATTCTTTGGTCGCAATCCATCCCGCAGAAATGGTTGGGAAATACCCCCAACGTTTTGAGGAGGGAAATATGGAAGAACCATCACGTCTCAATGAAGTGTTCATAAAATATTTTTCTTTAAAATTGTATCCTAATTGTCCGATATATGACAATCTGCCGCTTTCCAATGCAGATCCGTTCACATAACTATCGGCCCTGGCACTACTCGTAGCAAAAAACTGGTCAATAATAGAAACCGGAAAAGTTTCTCTGCCACCGCCGAAGTAATTGCCATTACTTTCAGATTGTTCGTAAACCAATATCGCTGAAAGGTTATGATTGCCAAAACTGTGTTCATAATTTGCCTGGAAATTGAGCTGGTTACTTTTGGTCTCATTGCTGGATTGCTGTAAAAGAGGTTTGTCGGGATAATTGCTCTGGACTGTTCCAATAACATTATCTGTCCAAATATGCTGATGCGCTCCTTTCTGCTCAATTTTGACCAGGTTCTGTTTTTGCAAAAAAAGACTATTGCGCAGTTCATTGAATGTATTGGCATATTGTACCTTTAGTTTTAATCCTTTTGCAAAAGGGACTTTATATTCAGCATTCAGGAGCATTTCAATCTGCTGTCCCCTGTCTTTGTTATATCCGGAGCTTCCTTTCGAAAACTCGCTGATATTGCCTAGCCAGCCATTGTCAATCGGCTGTCCGTCACTTGTCTCCATACGCCAGTCTGGTTGCCATACCAGAAGTTTTCTGTATAGATCATTCATATCAGTGGATTCATAAAAGGTACCTCTGTTCCTTTTAGAGCTGGCAGATGCTAATTGAGCAAAAACGGTTAGATTTTTTGCGACATCAATACTTACATTGACCCGTACATCATATTTTGAATAGTCCAGGTTTTCCATGAATCCCCCTTGCTTTAAATAGGATCCGCCTGCGTAATATCTCACTTTATCCGTACCGCCTGAAACACTTAAGGAATGATGCTGCGTCGTTGGGTCAACCCAAACATCTTTCAAATTATCAGCTCCATAGCCATTATTGATTGTTTTAATATAATCGATCTCATCCTGATCCCAATAGTAAAAAAAGTTATCAGCATTTTGTGGATGAAGATAATTGGTAAAATAGGCACCCTCAACCGCACTCATCATATCGGGAACTTTGGTGCGTTGTTCTACGGCATAAGAAGCTTTATAATTAAATACCGGCGACCCTGTCTTGCCTCTTTTTGTGGCAACGAGTACAACCCCGCCTGATGACTGCGAACCATAAATGGCGGCAGAAGCTGCGTCTTTTAAGATCGTGATGTCAGATACTTCATTTGGATCCAGTAAGTCAAAAGCCTCTTTTGTCCGGACAACACCATCAATAACAAATAATGCCGGGGTCGCACTCGTTGAACTATTGGTGCGGATGCTCAGGCTGGATGAAATACCGGGAACCCCTGTGCTGCTTTGAATATTTATGCCTGCCATTTTACCCGCGAGTAATGAAGTAAGATTGGTCGTTGGAATATTTCCCAGCACTTCCCCTACTTTAACAGTGGAAATAGCTCCGGTAACATTCTCCTTTTTCATTGTTCCGTAACCAATTGCCACCACTTCTTCCAAGCCAATTGTCTCTTCTTCCAAAGTCACATTAATGCTACTTTTTCCGTCAACAGGTATTTCCTGCGTTTTCATCCCTACAAATGAAAACTGCAAAACGGTATTTCCCGGAACATTGGATAGTGTATAATTTCCGTTAGAGTCAGTGATAGTTCCGATTGTAGTACCCTTTACAATTACCGTAACACCAGGAAGCGGTGCTTTTTGAAAATCAGATACCTGCCCTCTAACAGTGATTTGCGCCGGTTGTGGGACGGTAATGTGCCGGTTAGAAAGGAGGATTTGCCGGTCCAGGATTTCGTAATCGATATCTATGCCGGCGAAAATCTGATCCAACACATTCTTGATATTCTGATCCTGAATATCGATGGTAACTTTTTGTTCTACATCTACCAGCTTACTATTGTATAAGAAGAAAAAATCGGTTTTTTCTTCTATATTATTCAATACAGTTTTAATGGAGGTATTCTCCATTTTCAGTGTGAGCTTGGTGTTCTGGGCATTCATATTAAAGGCAAAGCCCTGGAGCATTGCCAGAAGCAAAATAAGTGTCAGTCTCATAGTTAAAAATAACTTTGATTTCCAGATCATAAACAGGCTGGAATCAATTTTTAAATTTTTTTTCATAAGTTTGTAATGTTTGTATTAACAAATCAAATTCATTTAGCCCTTTGGGGTAGAATTTTTTGGAAAGGGGAGATGGGACAACATTTCCCCTTTACTTTTTTAATGATCCTCAAAGGCGGGAAAAATTCGGGTTTTTACTGGGTTTATTACATAGGCATATTTCTTTTATCTTGTTTGCAGAATAATTCTTTGCTTGATGAAACTTCCGTTGTTCATGCGCTTGTACGGAATAATCTTATATTCAATGGGAGAGGTCTTCTTGAACAGATCCAGTATTTGCTCAATGGTTTCATCACTGAAAGTGGCAGTATAGACATATTGTGCAATTTCGGGATCCGGGATTTCGATTTCAACATTGAACCAGCGGTTCAGCCGCCTTACTACTTCAGACATGGCATCGTCCCGGAAGAACAGGCGGCCGTGTATCCAGGATGTGTATTTTTCGGTGTCCACCCGCTGAATGGATATCTTGTCGGACGACTCCGTATACATCGCTTTTTCTCCGGGTTCCATTTCAGTTACGATCCGGCGTTTATTCCCTTTTTGTTCCAGAAGTTTGATTTTTCCAGAAGTCAGGACCACTTCTGTTTGCTTCTCATTTTCGTAATGGATTACATTGAAAGCTGTTCCTACTACTTCGATACCTATTTTCCCGAGATCAACATGGAAGGGATGACGTTTATCTTTTGCGACTTCAAAATAGGCTTCTCCTGTCAGCTTGATATTCCGTTCATCGCCTGCAAAAGAGGAAGGGTAACAGAGACTGGATTCTGAATTCAGCCATACTTTCGTCCCGTCAGGCAGCTGAGTCTGCGATTTCACTCCGGGAGGAGTGGAGATGGTTTGCCAGATAGGGTCATCCTTTTTTGATTGATTGTCGAGGAACAAATAGGTGCCGGCAAGAATAAGGAAGGGAAGCAATAAGACAGCAGCAATACGTTGCCAGTAAAAGAGGAAACTGTGCTTGTTCAGATGCTGTTGGCCGATTTTATTGTTTACTTTGAGCAAAGCCTGGCTTATATCGTAAGTCCTCATTTCCTGAAGCAGGTCCAACCCTTTCCAGGTTTTTTCCGCATTTTTGAAAATCAGACCATTTTCTTTCGAAGCATTTTTCCAGTCTTCGACGGTCTGCTTTTCTTCCGGACTCAGCTTTCCTGAGAAATAGGAGGGGAGTAAGGTTTCAAAATGCTCGGTTTGTTTCATTCTTCAATTTGGGCTTCATGTATTCACGACAACACAGAAGGAGAAAACACATATAAGAAAATACATTTTTTTTCAATTACCGGATCAACCAGAAAAGCAACACCGATGGAAGATAATCTTTTAATTCCACGCGAAGGACTTTCAATGCATTACTGATCTGTAATTCTACTGTTCGTTTGGATAGTGTCAAAATTTCGGCAATTTTTGCGTTATCTTTACCTTCAAATCGGCTCATGATGAAAATTTCCTTGCAGCGCGGGGGCAGTTTCTCCATGCCTTTTTCGATCAGTTCGGTCAGCTCCGGTTCTGAAAACTCCCATTCCTCGGGATCGTCATGCTGAAAAGTCTGCATTGTCCGGATGCCGTATTGTTCTTTTACTTTAACATGTTTCAGGTGGTTGACCGCTTTATTTTTCACTGAAGTGAAAAGATAGGACTTGAGCGAGGTGCTGATTTCCAGCTTCGAACTATTCATCCAGAGTCGGACAAAGAAATCCTGAACCAGATCCTCTGCAACATCCGGAGCTGTGACCCATCTTCGGGCATAGGCACAGAGTCCTGAGTAGTAATAGTTGAAAATAAAATCAAATACGACCTTATTTTGACTGTTTAATCCGGATATCAGGTATTTTTCGTTCAAACCAAGGTATTCATTTGAGCTTCGAAGATATAAAATTTCCTTTTTCAGTATATTGCAAAGTCGAAGTCGGGAGTTAAATTAATTGATTTGTAAAGGGTAATGCGTGACATCGCTTTTTTTGAGGTGTCCAAAAACATACTATCGCTCTGTGTTTTTTGACATTTACATACCTGTTTCTGCCTCAGAATTGATACCTTTAACCCCAAATTCAAATACCTGAGACAACTAAATTATACAATCTGATGGAACAAAATGAATCTTCAAGGCGTGTCTTTTTAAAAAAAGCGTTAACGTTAACGGCCGCGGCTGCCGTCCCAACTGTCTTGACACGAACGGTTTCCGGAACTGTTATGCCTCTCATAAAATCAGTAAGTGCAGGCGAGCGTGTTAACCTGGCCTGCTGTGGCATCGGTAATCGCGGGGGAGAAATTATAAAGGAATTATACAATACCGGTTTGTGCAATATCGTTGCGCTTTGCGACGTAGATATGGGGGCCCCCCACACAGAAAAGGTATTGAAAATGTTTCCTGATGTACCGCGTTTCCAGGATTTCCGGGTGATGTTCGACAAGATGGGAAATCAGATCGATGCCGTTACAGCAGGTGTACCTGATTTTGCTCATTTCCCTATTACCATGCTTGCGATGAGTCTTGGAAAGCATGTGTACGTGGAAAAGCCGATGGCTCGTACATTCAATGAAGTGGAGCTGATGATGAAGGGGGCGAAAAAGTATGGCGTGGTAACTCAAATGGGTAACCAGGGTCATTCTGAAGGTAACTACTTTCAATTTAAAGCCTGGAAAGAAGCCGGAATTATAAAAGATGTCACGGCGATCACCGCTCATATGAACGGCGCCCGCCGCTGGCATGGGTGGGATCCAAACATCAAGAGCTTTCCGCTTGCTGAGCCTATTCCCGAGACACTCGACTGGGATACTTGGCTGATGACTGCCCAGCTTCACGATTACAATCATGATTATGTAAATGGTCAGTGGCGCTGCTGGTATGATTTCGGCATGGGAGCGCTCGGTGACTGGGGTGCGCACATCATAGATACAGCCCACCAGTTTCTTGAACTGGGATTGCCCTATGAAGTTAGCGCGGTTAAACTGACGGGCCACAACTCATTCTTCTTTCCGATGTCTTCTACTCTTTCCTTTAAATTCCCTGAAAGAGGGAATATGCCTCCGGTCGAAATTACCTGGTATGATGGAGTGAATAATATTCCGCAGGTTCCGGAAGGATACGGCGTTTCCGAGCTTGATCCGAATATTCCCCCGGCAAGTAATGGAAAGATACAACCTGCCAAACTGAATCCGGGCAAGATCATATACAGCAAGGACCTGACCTTTAAAGGAGGATCGCATGGCAGCACGCTGTCAATCATCCCGGAGGAAAAGGCAAAAGACATGGCCTCGAAGTTACCGGAAGTACCGAAGAGTCCTTCGAACCATTATGCCAATTTTCTACTGGCTTGCCAGGGTAAGGAAAAAACGCGTTCTCCCTTTGAGGTTGCCGGTCCGCTGAGTCAGGTTTTCAATTTAGGCGTTTTGGCGCAGCAGTTAAACACCAAATTGTTGTTTGACCGCAAGGCCAAGCGGATCACCAACCACAAACTGGCCAATGAACTGCTTACGGGAACCAGGCCACGAAAAGGTTGGGAGGAGTTTTACAAGCTGTAAGTCAGTATCAGGACACAAGACACAAGACACAAGTATCAAGACACAAGAACCAGGAACCAGGAATCGGGAGGTAATGATCAGTGCTTAGGAGGAAGGTGCATGTTGTAACAGCCGGGCATCGTCCAGGCCCGAAGTCCGAGAATCCTGCAACCTGAAGATCTGGTAGTCTGAGAATCTGTTAATCTAAAAATCTATAAATTATGAAGAAAAGCATTCTTTTCGTGTTGGCGGGAGCGATGATGTGCTCTCTGAGCTTTGCACAGGAGCGCCCGGGACCGCAGCCAGCCCCTGAGACCGGTGAAAAATTTAAACTGGGCATGGCCGGCTACACTTTTGTCAAGTTTGATTTGGATAAAGCCCTTGAAACGTTACAAAAAGCTGATGTCCATTACCTGTGTATCAAGGATTTTCATTTGCCCATGAACAGTACCGACGAGCAGATCGCAGCTTTTCATGCCAAACTGAAGGAAAAAGGGGTGACCGGATATGCTGTTGGACCGATTTACATGAAAAGCGAAGCAGAAATTGACCGGGCTTTTGAATATGCCAAACGGGTTGGTGTGACGCTGATCGTGGGGGTACCTAATTACGAACTGTTGCCTTATGTGGATAAAAAAGTGAAAGAATATGATTTTCATTATGCCATTCATCTGCATGGCCCTGATATCAAAACATATCCGGATGCGCAGGATGTATGGGACCACGTAAAAGATCTGGATCCGAGGATCGGGATGTGCCTCGATGTAGGTCATGATACCCGTAACGGCAAAGATCCGGTGGCTGATCTGAAAAAGTATCACTCACGCGTGTTCGATATTCATATCAAGGATGTCACCGGCACGACCAAACTGGGCTATTCGCTTGAAGTTGGCCGTGGGGTTATTGATTTTCCGGCATTCGTGAAAATGCTCAGGAAAGTCAAGTATAGCGGAGTTTGCAGC
>JBDKTZ010000297.1:0-17258 GCA_039679975.1 Prolixibacteraceae bacterium | reverse complement strand
TCAGGACTCAGCTTGACCATACTGAAAGGCATCCATGGCCCGGGGGCGATCATCCAGCGGGAATGCGCCGTTCCGATGCGGGTGTCCACATAACCGGCCGGCGTTTGAAGCTTCGCAGGAAAGCGATCTACAGTTCCGCTTTCAGCTTCCTTCCGGTTAATCAGGATCCGGTACCGGCTTTCTTTTCTTTTTGACACGGCAGCCATCGGCGCTTCAAACTGATACCGGGCGGTATCCAGCCTCGCTTTAAAGATATTCTTTCCGTCCAGTTCCACTTCAAGTACCGGATTCGCCGACAAATGCTCCACATCGACCAGCAAAGGCTGAACCCTTTTCGTGCCCTTCTCCAATTCATAGTTTGCAGCCTGTACGGAACGGATGAAGGCCTGATCAGGATGCGCCAAAACGACGCCATCAGGTGCTTCCAGCCGAAGGTGATCGAACACGACCCACGAACCTTCCAGAACAGTGAGCGTCACACAATTTCCACCGTTTTTTAACACGCCCTCATTGATGGGTACTTCGAGGATTTGCTCCTTCGATTCAGCCGACGCTCCCGTCAACGAAGCATCGGTTCCGCCTTTAAGCGGAAATTTCGCATCCTGCTTTGAATTCATGCTGACTTTCAGCAACGACCGGTGAGGATTCGAGTCGATCAGATCGATCACCAATTTCCATTTACCGGAAGCCGGAATGTCTTTCAGACCAAATAAAATATTAATCTCATGTGTCCTCCAGCCTGAAGTGCCGCCGGTACCTCCCCAGGAATCAGCAGGCCCAGGTAAAACATACGGAAAATCGTTGCGAATATCTGAAAAACCGGCTAAAAAGTAACGGTCTTCAAAGCCAAAATCCCGGCTTAAAAACTTTCCGTACTCTGACGGCCCCAAGGCAAATTCATCGGCCCGGTTATCGGCTTTACCCAACTGCCAGAGAATTTGCCCCTGACCAAAGCCTTTTACCGGGGAAAAGCCCGGATTACAGCAGACAACCATTGCAATCGCAAGATTTTTTATCTTCTTTAATCTTCTTACCATACAAAGCTAATATACTAAACTAAAACTGAGGAATCAATATTCAGACGAATAATTAATATTCTGAAGACAACTTCAATTTAATTATACTGTCGGAAACTTAACTATTTGCAAGAGCCTTAGATTCGTCCGCTACACGATTTAAATATCAGGGCAAAGTCATCAAATCTGCTATTTTTTCTATTTTTGCACCCATGATGTATGCCTATGTGATCTATAACCTGGAACACCACCGTTTTCATTACGGGGTTTGCACTGACCTGGAACAAACAGAACATGCCCATAATGAAGGGAAAATAGAAGAGACGCGGGATATTAAGCCATGGACGTTGGTATACCACGAAAAGTGTGCTGATAACCAGCAGGCTGTCAGACGTGTGCGTTTTTTCCGGTCACAAGCGGGTTATTATTTTTTAAAAAGAATTTTACATTTTTAGATTTTAACATTCAATAGTTAATAACCATTTTTAGCCGGCGCAATAAGCTGATTTTCTTTTTTGTAGTTTTGTGAAAATATAACATAGTGTACGCAAATTGTAGTTGGATAAGTTGAAAAAATGATAGTTTGAAAAACCTTTTAAAATTAATGAGTGATGAGAAAACTTTTAATCGGAGCATTTGCAATTGTACTTGCATTTTCAGCATGTAAAACCAAGCAGACTCTGCCCAAGCAAGATACTGCAGCAGCAGAAACAGTGAGTAAGGAAGAACCCGCCACCAAGGTATTCTCGGCTCCTGCAACACAACCTGCCTACCAGCAACAGCAGCAACAGGCTCCTGCCACCAGGTATGAATCATCAAAACCTGTACGGGCCCAATCTGAGTCGTTTACGTATGCAGAGCAGGAAGATGCAGGAAAGTATCAGGGTAAATTTTTCGTGATTATCGGTAGCTTTAGTTCAATGGATAATGCCAATCGTTATAAACAGGAATTGACACCACAGGGGTTCAATCCAATTGTTTTGCGCAGCGAAACAGGTTATTACCGGGTATGTGTCAATGCATTTACCGATGAAGCAACCGCACGCCAAAGGATTCAGCAGATCAGGACTGACTATCCCAAATATGCTGATACCTGGTTATTGATCAAGAAATAAAAATCCCTCAATTTACTTTTAGAAAAGGCTTATTGCTGAATGATGAAAATTCAGTGATAAGCCTTTTTATTGATCATGCTATTTATAAACTACTTGAAATGACCTCGTGTGGTTTTTGTGTTCCTATTTCGGCACTTGAATTCCGAAAGGGGGTTTCATTTACAGTATTGACGGGACCTTCAGCAAACGGGCGGCTGCATTCTCCAATGTCTCGTTTGTCTTGGCAAAACAAATCCTCAGGTAACGCTGTTTTGTTTTTTCATGAAAAAATACAGAAACAGGCAAGGTAGCCACACCATATTCCCTGGCAAGGCGTTCGGCAAAGACTATGTCCGGTTCGTCCGATAATTTTGAATAATCAAGTAACTGAAAATAACCTCCTTGTGCAGGAATGATATGAAACATGCTCTTTGCCATTAACCGGTTAAAATAATTCCGTTTCCCCTGATAAAGTTCTGATATATCTTCGCCGGGGTAAGACACTGGCAGGTAATCGGCAAGCGCATACTGAAACGGGGTGTTGGCATTATAAACCTGGAAATTCTGCAATTTCCTGAATTCAGCCGTCAGCTTCTCCGGCCCGAGACAATAAGCCAGAGCCCAGCCATTTACGTTATAAAGCGGGCCGAACGATGAAACGATAAAGCTTCTCTCCGCCAGCTTTTCAAAACGCGCAACACTCTGATGAACAATATTATCGAAAACGATCGACTCATAGACTTCCACACTCAGTACAATAATATTTGTACCGTTTGTCAGCCGCTGAAGCTGCGACATATCACTCTCAGATAAAACACTTCCCGTCGGGTTATGAGGTGAACTGATAATGATCATCCGGGTTTTCGAAGTCATCATCCTTCTCAGATCTTCCCAATCGACTTTGAAACCGGGTGATTTCAGCTGCACATAAACAGGTTTGGCACCATTCAGAATAATGGAGGGTATGAATACCTCACTGGCCGGCTCTAAAACAATAACTTCATCATCATCCTTTGCAATCGTGCTGATGGCCGTATGAATGGCCTGAATGTATCCTGCTGTGACGGTAACTTCTGTTTTCGGATTATATTGATAGCCATAATCTCTCTTCACACGGGCAGAAATTGCCTCACGTAATTTCAGGACTCCCTCTACCGGAGCAAAATTACTATATTCTGATTTCACATACCCGGAAGCAAGTTTGATCAACTCAGGGGCACAGGGAAAATCAGTTCTGCTACTGGCCATATCGATAGCTCCTGCCTCTTCGATGAGTCCATTCATGGAAGAGATTATATTGATAGCCGTATTTGGTAATTTCGATTGTATCATCTTTAATTCTCAGGAGGCAAATTTATTAAAAAGTGCCGGACTAACTACTTTAATTATTTCAAATTTAACCAATAAAATTTTACGTTGTTATTCCAATACCTCTTTTAAAACAGCGAATGATCTGATTTCTCCGATCATATCGAGATGTATTTTATAATATTCCAACAATTTGGTCATTAGGACAGTTCTATGATCATTCCGAAATGAAAGTTTCTCCAGTTCTGATAAATCGGTACGGAATAATTCGGAAAATTTCTGAGTGGTCTCTGCATTCATGAACGAATGATGAGCAGGCTCATCCTGCCTGAATGAAGAGGAAACCAGATCAAAAAACCGGTACCCCCCGGGTCCCGGCATCTGAGGAAAAACGCCAAGATAACGGGTCAGCCTGAATAAGAATACGATCAAAAAGTTTGAGATTCCTTCATCTTTCAAATCCAAAAGGCAAACAGCATGAAACAGGAAACTGAATAATTCAGGGTTGGCTTCCTCTTCCCTCATACATTGCATTAATACTTCAGAAATAAAAAGAGCCTGCGAACTTCTTTTAATGTCAAAAGGAATATGCATGAAGGGAACCGCCAGCCTCACATCCTTAATCCGTTGCAGACTTCGGCCTTGCTTATAGTATACTTCCAGATCGAGCAGGTACATCGCCTGGAACAGGTTAATTCTGGAACCTGACTTCTTGGACCGGATCCCATTTACCAGGTAAGATTGCTGTCCGAATTTTTCCGTGTAGATCGTTGCAATCACAGATGTATCGGAATATGGAATGTGACGTAAAAATATACCTTTGGTACTTTCAAGCACGACAATACTATTTTATATAATATTTTAACCAGTCGACAAGCTTTTGAACCGCCCTGTACCTATGGCTGATCTCATTTTTCTCTGTTAATCCCATCTCCGCAAAGGTCTTTGAATAACCATCAGCCACAAAGACCGGATCATAACCAAAGCCTTCCTTTCCCCGTTTTTCTTTCAGGATGGTCCCGTCAACAATTCCCTCAAAAAGCATTTCTTTTCCGCCTATTACCAAAGAAATTACTGTACGGAATCTCGCCTTACGATTTTTTATCCCATTCAGTTCATGAAGGAGCTTATCCATATTGGCAACGGCATTCTTTTCCTCACCGGCATAACGAGCCGAGAAAACTCCGGGTTTGCCGCTCAATGCCTCTACTTCCAGACCTGTATCATCAGCAAAGCAATCGTAACCATAGTTCGTGTACACGTAAAAGGCTTTCATAGAGGCATTCCCCTCCAAATTTGGGGCTGTTTCCGGAATATCCTCGAAACAACCAATGTCTTCCAGGCTCAGTAACCCAAATGAATTACCAACGAGATGTTGTAATTCTCTTAATTTATGTCGGTTATTTGTAGCAAAAACAAGTTTTGTTTGATTTTCAAATTCTGCTCCTTCCATCTGATAATTCTTTAAGATGACTTCCTCATTCACGGCAGACCGTGAATGCTAAAAGAAGCAAAAATACTAAAAAAACCCGGCCTTCTTCATATTGAAACGTCCTATAGAATCCCCGGAACGATTTAACGTTTTCTCCCAAAAGTAATATTCATGCCCATAAAAAAGCTTGCATTCAGATTATCCAGAGGGACACCCTGCGAATTCACCTCCAGCAGCATTTGATCGGACCCGACAAAAAAATTGATGCCTCTGGGATGAAAGTTGATGATCCAACCCAATGAAGATGCCAGACTGGATAGCCCATAATTGACAGAAAAGTCGAACCAGTTGGAAGGGGCAATATTGCCATACAGGCGTCCTTCAGTCCAGGTATGAAGTTCATGAAACCTTGTGGTCCAAAGGAAGCCGGCGGAAAGGCTGCGGTAAAACGGCATATTATATTCAGCTCCCAACCTGAGATTAGCAGCGATCATCGTTCTTTCTCCGGAAGTTTCACCCTGGTCATAGAACTTTGCCAGATCGCCCAAATCATCCCCTAATTCTTTCAATTGTTCATCAAAATCATTGTCCGACGCCGGATTATTGTCGTCCATATCGATGTTTTCAAACCCATCAAAATAATAGGGCTCATTTAGGGTAGCACCTTTGAGCATCTTATTCCATGAAATAAAACCAAAATCAGTAAGCGCTCCTGAAATCGCAAAATCAGGTGTCAGCTTATAATTAATTCCCATATCAGCGGCAAGCCCCCAACCAGACGGACCGGAATGATCCACATCGACGCCTTTAATATGGTTTCCTTTCCCGTCATTCTCTGTTTTAAACCGCGCCCCGTTGAGCGAACCGAGAATGTTCCCGTTGGCTATGACTTCCCATTGATCTTGCCGCATCGTTACATCCAGTTGTCTAATATGACCATCCATATAGGCACCCCCAAATAAAATTTTAAACTTTGCACCTATTGTTATTTTTTTAGTCACCTGATGAGCGTGTCCAAAAGCCAGTTCTGCATACGATTCGGAGATGCTCCGGGCGTCACGAATCCGGTAGCCGGCTCCCTCTGATTGATTCATTCCCGACTTCATGAAATTAAAAAGCTCATAGGGCAGGTTCGTATTTGAATTTGACCGAATTGTCAAGTCAATGCTATTAAAACCACCCCATTTGTAAAAACCCGTTCCCAACAATGTTATTTCAGAATTCGCGCTTATTCTGTTAATATCATGAAGTTTATCCAGAAACTGCTCCCGTCCAACGGTAGAGCTCATAAAGGTTGTCAGATCATATTTCCCTTTAGGGTCATCATACTTGTAAATAAAATCGGTTAATCCGACGTTTCCCTGAACACCGGCCCCGGCATTTCCGAGACCCGGAACACTGACGTAATTCCTTTCACTCATAAAGGCTGGATTCATTCTGTGACGGGTACTGAGCCCTTCAAGGAAATAAGCCGAACGAAACGATTGTGCAGATCCCATAAAAGTAATCGAACAGCCAAAGATTATTAAAATATATTTTTTGATAATTTTTTGCATTTTGTACGATTTATCAAACTACTTATTCCTCTCCATCCTGTCGCTTGCCTCCAGTTCCTAAAATCACTCAAGTCTTGTAAAATCTTATTTAGTCGTTTAAATCCAAATCTACTCCTTTTGTCGTTCTTAGTCCTATTCCCGTAAATCGCAGAAACTGATGCTCATTCAGTGGTACGTACCCTCCATTACCGGCACCGTTAATTGCCGTAATCTGCAATGCCAAGGCATCCAGGTCAGGAAGCCTGTTCCCCTGTAACCTAAGATTAACTGTAATTGGCGTTTTAGTCGCCTCGGTGCCATTCCCTGCTGCAATGGTCCCTGAAACTTCGGCCCGGATCTCTGTGATCTCGTTTCTGTTGGAGTCCAATGGTGTCACTTCCAGCTTTAATGCCACAGGAATGGTATTTTCTGCGACCAGGACAAGCTGCATTTCAGGATCTGTGACTTTATCTGAAATATCTGACAAGTCATCTTTCAGTCCATCGATGGTATCGTTATAGTTAATGTGCAGCGTATCAAATTGCAAAGGCATGTTGATCTCATAAAATCCGGTGACCTGCATGGCTTTTTGCAGATCAATATGATGCATTTGCTCCTGATTGGCTTTGGCAGTCAGCTCAAAAACAACAGAATCAGGTACGACTTTCATCAGGTTTGAAAGATTTTCAATTCTGACGCTTTCATATCCGTCTTTTTCAGAACCCTGTCGCGAGATTAAAAAATTGGTTTTTGTGACCATTCCATCTGTCTCTGCGGCCTTTACCTTTAGTTTTACATCTTCAATCATCGATCCTTCAATACGAGTTCCCTTCCCGTCTTTGGCATACATACGGATATTCAGATCGACCGGAACACCCATGGTATTTCCCACGGTAAGGAGTATCTGAGGATTATGAACCTCTATCGTCACATCCTTTTCTTTCAAAAAGTCCAGATCTTCATCCAGGTCAAAAGCAATCGACTCTTTAACCGGGTCAATTTGGGGATCAACAAGCCCCGTAAACTTCTGAACCTCAATAGCGGCTATGGTTAATTCCGGCATCAGAGTTATTCCTTTCAGCTCATCGATACTGATCTTGGTCTGCCCTATTTTTAATTGTCCCCGCATAGTCACTGCTGAGTTCAGAATGAACCTGTTTTCTCCGTTTACTTGTTGCATTTTTATTCCTTCGCCATTGTTCATTTTACTAAAATCGGCGCCGGTCACCGTGAACTCCTTGCTAAATCCTTCATACGGGCTAAATACCACGCCATTTAATAAAAGCACACCATTCTCCATTTGATCGCCTTCCGCGAATTTCAGGAAGTCGGGCATCACAACCTGAAAATTATTCAATGTCATGTTTCCCATTCCCTGAGGTATTCCTTGTAATTTTAAGGTAAACCGGCAAGTAGCAGGTCGTTCCTGATTCAATTCTACAGTTCGCACTGAAATCAATTCATCCGGAACCACTGCGTTCATCCGGAACGATCCTGTTTGAAATACGGGTGCTGTGAGTTCCGGAAACATAATCTTAAGCCCCGAAGGTAAATTCATCCAATTAAGTATACCGGAAATAAAATCAAGTTCCAGTAAATTCATCTTAACTTGAGTGTTCTCAAGTAAAACCGGGTCGATCTGTATACTGACCGGATCAATTTCATCTGATTTTGTGATAGCGTATTGCCCTGCCTCATTCGTAGTGAGTACCCCTGATACATCAATCAGATCGCCTAACATGACTGAATCGGTATTGCCAATGGGAATTGTAAAAGCGTCGCCACCTGCCTGAATATCGAGCGAGATATCTTTTGACAGATCATAACCATTATCGACACAGGAAAAACAGAGGAATAAAAAAATTATACCTCGAAAAAAATTATACAATTTTTTGCAATTCATTCTTTTTACGCTAAATCCACACCACTTAATCACATCCTCCCCGCGATACAATTGAAGTCTTATCACACCTCAACCGCAATAATAGGTCATTCAGTTTAAATCTGCAAACCTTTAAAAAGAAATATTTACCTGTTATTGAACACAATAAAAAAACAAGCAAGAGCCTGATGGGACAGCTTTCGCATGCAGGAACATTAATTTGGCAACAGAAGAATGCCTAAGGTCATCGGATCCTGTCACTTATTCTGAACGTCACTCCGAATGATACCGTCTTCAAGTCGAATGATTCGTTTCCCGTATTGGGCAAACTTCTCGTTATGCGTGACCTGGATGATGGTCATTCCTTCTTTGTTCAACTCCAGGAGCGTGTTCATGATCATTTCGCCCTGGTTGGAGTGAAGGTTTCCTGTAGGCTCGTCGGCAAGAAGTAATTTTGGCTTACCTACAATGGCACGGGCAATGCCAACCAGTTGCTGCTGTCCGCCGGAAAGCTGCTGTGGAAATAAGTCTTTTTTCGCGACCATATTAAAACGATCGAGCAGGTCAGCCACCATCGACTGCCTGTCACGATTTTTTACCCCTTTGTAGATCAGCGGCGTTTCAATATTTTCATATACAGTAATTTATTCAATCAGGTGATACGCCTGAAAGATAAAACCCATAAAGTTCCGGTGATAATCCACTTTTACTTTTTCCTTCAGGTCAAGTACCGACTGATCGTAAAGCTCGTACACCCCTGCCGACGGCTCATCGAGCAAACCAATAATATTCAGGAGGGTTGATTTTCCCGACCCGCTGGGTCCCATAATACTTAAAAACTCACCGTCATTCACTTCCAGGTTGACGTCCTTTAAAACGAAAGTTCGCTGAAATTTTGAATCGTAAAACTTGTCGATGTTCGCTAATCGGATCATAATGCTGTTTTTATTGCAGATTTGCGTCAGAAAATATACCAACAATTTAGCGAACTGACAAACAAAAGATTAACTGATCGCCATAAAGAGAGGTGTCAAAAAATAAGACAGTATTCGACAAATATTTTAACAAGTTGTTTCATGTGGTGGTAATTTTCGCCCCGGAACATACTTCAGCAAAGAGCCGGAACGACCTGATTCGGGTTTCATGGTCATAGATGTGGGAGACAGTCATGATCTCATCGGCCCTGGTTAATTCCAGCAGTTCACTGAGGTCTGCTTCAATTTTGCGTTTACCGCCAATTAAAGAACAGGCTGTCATTTGTTCTACCGCGGTTTGGTATTGGAACCACTCGTCGGGGAGCCGGTCTACCGGAGGTTGAACCAACTGGCGCTTGCCTGTAATGACTCCCAGGAAGAGTTGCTTCATCGTCGCAGCTTGTTTAAAAGCTTCGGCATCGGTCTCGCAGGCCACAACATTTGCCCCGATCATGACATATGGTTCGGCCAGTTGCGCAGATGCTTTAAAGTTTTCGCGATAGATATCGATAGCCGCAAGCAACTGGGCCGGCGCAAAATGACTGGCAAAAGCATACGGAAGACCCATTTCCGCAGCCAAATAGGCGCTGTCGGTGCTGGATCCCAATATCCAGAAAGGCACATCGGCTCCTTCTGCCAGGATCGACCGGACCATACCTCTCTGATTATCTTCTGAAAAATACCGCCGGAGCTTTCTGATTTCGTCGGGGAAGTCATGAACGGCAGCCATGCGGTCGGAACGAATTTCACGGGCAGTAACCGGGTCGGTGCCGGGAGCCCGGCCCAACCCCAGGTCGATACGCCCCGGATAAAGAGAAGCCAGGGTTCCGAATTGCTCGGAAACGATCAGCGGAGAATGATTGGGCAGCATAATACCTCCCGAGCCAACGCGGATGGCATTCGTTCCCTGGGCGATATAACCAATAATCACGACCGTAGCCGCGCTGGCCACATTGATCATGTTGTGATGTTCGGCTACCCAGAACCGCCGGTAGCCAAATTTCTCAACATGCTGAGCAAGGTCAAGGCTGTTTCGCAGAGCCTCCGCAGGAGTTGAACCCTCGGCAACAGGCGCCAGATCGAGTACTGAAAATGCAATATCTTTTTTGAATGTCATAGCCGGTTATTTTGAATTAACAGAAACAATCCAACTATGATTTTTGATCAGCAGTATGGCTTAATTCGCAGTCCGCCTGGTCAGCTCGATCCGCCCGAGATTCTTTGATGCTTTTCCGTCAATGACCGTGAAATCATTCAACGATATCGTAATTTCTTTGTTCTCGTACTGCACCGGGTTTCCTTCGACATTTTCTTTTGTTTTGATGCTAAACTGCGTTGTCCCGTCTAAATCATTAACAACAATATCAAATAACCCGTCTTCGCCTGTTATGTCCATTGCGGCATACCCGGTTCCCTCAGCATTTCTGGTTTCGAATTCGACATAAATTCCCGAAACCGGTGACCCGTTGCCGTAAATCTCACCGGTTACTCTGAAACTTTCAGGACGCGGCACTTCATCCTTGTCGTCACACGCTCCGAATCCTCCAATGGCAGCCAGGAGAATCAGCATACGTGTATAGAAAAACACCTTTGTCATTGTCAGTGGTTTTTGAAATCTTTATTCTGACAAATATAAGGTTCTCTCGCACACGAGCATACGATTCCAGGGTTATTACATAAAAGATATTTAAATACGGCTGCAAAATCTGACCGTAAACAACGCCATTACAAGTTCTTCCGTCTATTCCTCAAACCGCACGTTTACACTTCCGCCGGAGGCGTGCATGTGTACAGGAATTCCGCCACCGTTCATCGCCCCTATTACGCGGTCTTTTTCGGATTTTCCGGAGAAATTCCGAAGATCAATGTTCACTTTTTCCGAGCTCAAATCAAGGTCGAGGCCCAGGTTGCTGCCATTCCGGATGGCTGCATCAACCCCGCCGCCGCTGGACTCGAGGTAAAGCTCCTTACTCAGTTTGCCAACGTTCACGCGGACGGATCCTCCGCTCGATTTGGCTTTCACGTAACCGACTTCACCGGTTACACTTACTCCGCCGCCGCTGCTGCCGGCCTCCACATCGCCATGAATGTTCTCCAGGTGCACCCCGCCACCCGAACTATGCGCATACACCCGGCCGTGCGCTTCTTCCAGCGTAACACCACCGCCGCTGGAATTGAGGCGAACATCTCCGTCTTGATTCGTAACATGTACGCCACCGCCGGATGAACTTGCCTTCGTCGTACCGGCAAGGTTTTCCAGTTTTACGCCACCACCGCTGCTCGAAAAATCGTGTGTGCCTTTCACATTTGAAATCCTCAGTCCCCCTCCGCTCGACGATACGTTGCACGACATTTCGCGGGGAGTCAGGATCGTTAACGAAATACCGACGTTTTTCCAAAAACCAAAATTCCCCTTTCGCTCCACAACGGCCGTAACGACTGAACCGCTTTTTTTAATGTCCAATTCGAAATCTTCCAGAATATCGCGGACCGACGGATCTGAAGGCGCCAAAACCTTCCCATTTTTCCGGACAAACACCTGCACAATGACTTCATCCTGATCGTTGCCCCTGACTTCGACTCCCCCTCCGGAAGATTGGGCATTCAGGGTGCCCGGCTCGTTCATCTCAAAAGTCTTTGTGATGGTCGGAGTCTTGCTTTCCTGGGCAATGCCGTTGCACGAAAATAACGTGACCAGCATGGCTGCGATGGTGTACATTTTTGCTTTCATGTGTATTTTAAATTAAAACGTTATCAAATCCCGACAGAATCTATCCTAAAGACGCCGCTTTTAAAAAATAGTTACGCATACTGTGACGCTTTTTACAGCGTTGTTCTCTCTATTCATATCGAAGGCTTCGTCGTTATTCCCCCGCAGCGTCCCGATCGCATCGTTTCCTTTGTTCGTTACCTGGGGCCTCTTGCAGCCCTTCCTGTTACTCATACCTCAGCGCCTCCACCGGATTGCGGGTAGCCGCTTTCCAGCTTTGCCAGCTTACCGTAAGCAGGGCAATACCCAGTGCCAGCATTCCCGCCAAAGCAAAAATCCACCAGCTCAAATTGGTTTTGTAGGCAAAGCCGCCCAGCCATTTGTTCATCGCGTACCAGGCAACCGGGACTGCAATGACAAAAGCCACAGCGATCCACTTCAAAAAATCCTGATTGAGCATCGCCAGGATCTCCGGGATTTTGGCGCCGTTCACTTTGCGGATGCCGATCTCTTTTATCCGCTTTTCAGACTGGAGTATGCTCAGGGCAAATATCCCCAGTGCGGACAATATCATCGCGAGCATTGAAAAAATGCCTGTAATTTTTGCCAGTCGTTCCTCTTCGCCATAGGCAGCCTTGTATTTTTCGCTCACACTCTCGAATTCGAAAGGAATATCCGGGAACAACTTCTCCCATATTCTTTTTAAAAAGCCAATCGATTCCGCCTCCTTTTCAGGATGAAGCCTGACAGCGATATACCCCGGATAATTGTGATGAGGCCCAAACTGATAAATCAGGGGCTTGACCGGATATTGCAGGGAAGCCACGTTGATATCGTTGATAACCCCTATTACCCTCTTTCTATTGTCCTTTGAAATTAACCCAATCTCCTTCCCTTCTGCAGAATCCCATCCCAGTTTTCTGAGCGCTGCCTCGTTGATCAGGACTGCCGACTCCATGTCGGTCGAAAAATCTTTCGTGAAAAAACGCCCCTGGATCATTCTCATTCCAAACACCTCCTGGAAATTTTCATCCACGTCGCACGAAAGCAGTTCAAGTCCGTCAGGGAAAGCGCCTCCATCGGGATAGATCTTGAAATTATTCCGGAAGCCGAATCCGGGAATAAACTCCGTTACTGATGCGCTGGTGTATCCATATTGCGCCCGGTGGTTTTCCATAGCTTCCGTGAACAGGGCTGTATTTTTAAGTCTTTCGTCGTGGCTTTGTCCCAGAATACCGGCGGGCATTACGATCAGGTTATTTTTATCGAATCCCGTATCATGATCGCGCATAAACGAAATCTGCCGGAATATAAAGAGCTGTGCAGTACCCAGCATGATCGTGATGGCGAACTGAAAAATGACAAAGCCCTTCTGAAAGGTTATTTTGCCTCTGCCACCCATTTTGTTCTGCTGCAAAATTTTAAACGGTGACGGTTTCGACAACACAATGGCAGGATAGAATCCCGCAATCAGCGCCGTGAGCAACCCAAAACCCGCGATGCCGCCCCAAATCAGGGGATCGGAAAAATTGATGGCAACGTCTTTCCCCGTTAATTCGTTGAATGAAGGCATCAGCAGATAAACTCCAGCGAAAGCGATTGCCAGGCTGATCAACAGAATGACTGAAATCTCCAGGAAGAAGTCTGCAATGAGCGCGGATGAAGTCGCTCCGTTTATCTTCTTAATGCCTGTTTCAATTCTTCTTTTCCCCGCGTTTGCAATTGAAATGTTGACAAAATTCAAACAGGCGATGACGAGAATCCCGATGGCAATAGCTGCCAGGATCCATAAATATACCGGACTAACTGCCGGCACAAGATCGCCTTCGAGCGTCGGATCCAGATGGCTTCCCCTGAAAGCGATTAACCGGTAATGATGCCGGTTCTTCATGAAGTCGGGATAATAGTGCTTTTCGATCTGACTTAACTTTCTTTCAAAGTCGTGAGGAGGCTTATTCACCTTAAACGTAATGAACGTATAAAGCCCGAATTCATACCATCGCTGGTTCAGATCAGGATAATAGCGATACCTGAACTGATCGGAAAGAAAGTAATCGAAGTTGAGAACGGAGTTGGAAGGGATTTTGTCAACGACGGCCGTGATCGTAAAAGGATGATCCTCAAATTCAAAAGTTTTGCCAATCGGATCTGCACCCCCAAAGAGTTTACCGGCCAGTCCGGCAGTAATGATGGCTTCGTAAGGACCGTGAAAAAGGGTACCCTGCTGCAGGGGAATATGAAACAACTCGAAGAATTCAGGTTCCACAATTGCACCTTTTAAATCCCTGAACTTCTTTTCCTCCACTTGCAGGTCTTCCCGGGTACGCATTAACCCGACCACCTGCTCAATTTCCGGGTAATCTTTCTTCAGAACGTCGCGAAGAGCAAGAGGCGTCTGCGCTCCGGTGGTACCGTTCTGGATATTTCTTTCAACAATCCGGTAAATCTTCTCTGCATTCGGATTAAAACTTTCGAATGAAGATTCAAAATGAATGTAAAAAAAGATCATTAAACTGACCGACAAGCCAATGGACAACCCAAGCATGTTGGTCAGAACAAAATTCTTCCCACCGAACAGGTTACGGATATTGACCCGTAGAAAATAGCTTAGTCGTTCCATTCTTGCTCGTTTATGATGTTCATCGGTTTACTCATACCGCAACGCTTCCACCGGATTGCGTGTAGCGGCTTTCCAGCTTTGCCAGCTTACGGTTAACAGTGCAATTCCCAGGGCAAGCAAGCCGCCCAAGGCAAAGATCCACCAGCTTAGGCTGGTTTTATAAGCAAAATTCTCAAGCCATTTATGCATGGCGATGTATGCAATTGGAGTGGCGATTACAAAGGCAATAGCCACCCATTTCACAAAGTCGCGGTTAAGCATGACCATTACTTCCGAAATTTTGGCACCGTTCACTTTGCGGACACCGATTTCTTTTACTTTGGTTTCGGCAATAAATGAAATCAGTCCGAAAAGTCCAAGACAGGCAATTATTATTGCAAGAGCTGAGAAACTTGAGAATGCGTTCATTAGTCGTTCGTCTTTTTCATACAATTTGCGAAGCCGTTGATCAAGAAACTCATATTCAAAAGGTTTGTCCGGAGCAAGTTTCTCCCAGGTTGTTTTCAAAAATGCCACAAATTCGGCAGTCTGAACATTATTGGCGGCAGCAAACCGGATCGTGGCCAGCCCTGTTTTATTTTGAGGTGAATGAAGAATAACAATTGGTCCAACTTCATAATGTAACGACTGGATATGAAAATCCTTTACAACGCCAACAATTGACATTCCGTTGATTTTAGCCGAAAGAGGATTTATCAGTCCATATTTTTCCCCTGCCGTTTCGTTAATGATGCACGAGTTGAAGTCAGATGTGTTTCCTTTTTCGAAATCCCGCCCCTGAGTTAATTGAATTCCTGTGGTTTTCAGAAAATCTGCATTTGCCTGGATAACGAAATAGGAAACATCTCTTTCATGCCCGCCATCATTCAGCTTCCCGCCCCATTGGTTGAAAGTATTCAGGTAGGTGGAAGAAAGAGCCCGTGATTCTGTCCGGGGATTATTATCCACGAACTGCAGATAAAGATCTTTTTTATCGCCGAGTTTATGGACAGGCAAGGTAATAACATGAGCAATTTTGAATCCCATGTCTGTATTTCTAACGAAATATATTTGCCGCGCAATCACTAGGGTCCCGCTAATCAGTGCGATTGAAATGACCATTTGAAAAAAAACCAGATACCTCCAAATCTTGTATTTATTTGTTGCCGGATTATTGCCCTTTATTAAGTTGACCACCCCTGGGCGTGTGGCCGATAATGCCGGAAGAATACCGGAACCCACACCTACCGCTATGACAATTAAAATAAAAAGCAATAAGAATCCTGGCCGAAACAAGTAAGCAGACATGAGTGGATAATCAATCATTTGATTAACCCATGGGATTGTGATTCCGGAAGCCAGTAATGAAAGAGCAAAAGCAATCAAACTAATAAACACGCCTTCGGATAAAAATTGCAAGACAAGGCTTTTGCGGCTTGCACCCGAAATGCTTCGTACAGCCAATTCCTTGTGATGTTTAAACGATCCGGCATAGGAGAGATTGATGTAATTGATAATTGCCAGAATCAGGATGATGAGGCCAATGGCAAGGATAATACTTACCAAAATTCTATTTCCGTGAAGCATAGGGTCAAAAGCTTCACCCTCATTAAAATAACTATCTTTTAGCGACACAAACTTCACATTTAGCCTTTTTCGAAGCAATTCCCTCCTTTCAGGGGGAAAATCCTGAAGAAACAATCCCTTAGTTGCTTCTCCTATACTCTGGATTTTTGTCTGACCATTGGTCTCAAAAAATGCCAGATTACTGTAATCGTCAATAACATGTCCGGTAAAATATTGGGCAGCCTGATAATTGATGAGTCCATCGAAACGGATAGAAGATTGGGAGGAATGATCGTCAATAACTGCATTAACTGTTACGGGCTGATTATCAAGCAACACAATTTTGCCAATAGGATCCTGATTCCCGAATATTTTACGGGCATTATCTCTTGTGAGCGTCAGACTCCGGGGATCACTTAAGGCTTGCTGCAGATTTCCTGCCAGCACATGGAATGAGAATATATCAGCGAAAGCAGCATTCGTAAAGGCCATTCTCTGCAACTGATAAGTCTTATTATTAAATTTCAGCCATGTTCCGTTATCCCAGTCGAAATAGCTGTAATTCAAAAAAGTGACGTTCGAAATACCTGGTATTTGTGCCTTTATTCCCTCGACCTGATTGATGGCAATATGTTTCCCCTTTTGTGTTGTACCATCCTCATTTCTCACATTCACTTCCAACAAATAAATTGAATCGATCTTGTTGTGAAACTGGTCATACGAAACTTCTCTTATTGCGAAGACTGCAATCAGACTTACGAACGTGAATCCGATACTAAGACCGATAATATTCAGCATGCTGAATCGATTGTGCTTGAAAAGATTCCTGAATAACGTTTTTAAAAATAAATAGCTCACTTTATTTTGATTATTTATTATTCATATGTTTCTCATTTCAAATTAACTGTATATAACTTGCGTACTAAGCTTCATTACTTTTCTAAAGGACATCGACGTATGGAACTCGCCAATAAACATCACCTTGGGCGTTGTTAGGCAATTTTAGCGATACTCCTTGCAACTACACAAATGGGTTTACTTTTCACTTCAATATATGTATCTTTGTATAAAAATTTTAGACAAATGGAAACGATTATCCGAATCAAATCAAATGAACTTACAATTGACTTTTTAGATAGAAT
>JBDKTZ010000436.1:0-8386 GCA_039679975.1 Prolixibacteraceae bacterium | reverse complement strand
TGCCGCTTTCAACGCTTTTGATGATGGTTGCTGCATTCGGAGGCTACGAGTTCGTGATGGACGCTTACAAACAGGCAATTAAGGAAGGGTACCGGTTTGGTACGTACGGGGACGCGATGCTGATCCTCTAATAGTCGCGAGTCTTGAGTCATGAGTCACGCGACTTTACTCTTTACTCACGACTAATTTATTTTTGATAAAGATCACCTATAAAGCAAAAGTGTCTTCTCCAATTGTTACAATTTATACTGACGGAGCGGCGCGGGGGAATCCCGGGCCCGGCGGATATGGGGTGGTCCTGCTTTCAGGCCCTCACCGCAAGGAATTGTCGGCCGGATTTCAATGCACTACGAATAACCGTATGGAGTTAATGGCCGTGATCGTTGGACTTGAAGCATTAAAAGCAGAGAACTGTCAGGTTATCATTTATTCCGATTCCAAATACGTGGTCGACGCCGTCGAAAAAGAATGGCTCCGGGGATGGGTGAAGAAAGGGTTCAAGGATAAGAAGAACGCCGACCTCTGGAGACGCTTTTTGAAAGTTTATGAAAAGCACCAGATTCGCTTTGTCTGGGTGAGGGGTCATGCTGAAATTGTTGAAAATGAGCGTTGTGATCGTCTGGCTGTTGCCGCATCGATGGTTCCCGGACTTCCAAAAGATGAAGGATATCTTCTTCGCGGTGAGTACTGAGTCGTGAGTATGGAAAAAATCTCGCCGCTCACATCTCGTTACTCGCCACTAAATTTTTAACTTTGCCATCTTTATTCGACGCTATGAACCTGATTTATCAACTTGGTATTCGACTGTATGCAATAGCTGCGGCTCTTTCTGCTCCTTTCAGTGAAAAAGCGCGTTTATGGTATAGCGGGAGGAAAAATGTGTTCCGTTATTTGTCCGGAAATATCGGTCATGAGCATCCGCTGATCTGGGTTCATTGTGCTTCGCTTGGCGAATTTGAACAGGGCCGTCCGTTGATTGAGGCCATAAAAAAACAGTATCCAAAATACCGGATTCTTCTGACTTTTTTTTCCCCTTCAGGATATGAGATCAGGAAAAACTATACCCTGGCCGATTACATCTGCTATCTTCCTTCGGATACCAGGAAGCATGCATGCAGGTTCATTGAACTGATCCGTCCCGAAAAAGTTTTTTTTATCAAGTATGAATACTGGAAGAATTATATTTCTGAATTAAAAAAACAACATATTCCCCTGTTTATCGTATCGGCGATCTTCCACTCCGGGCAGTTATTTTTTCAGCGAGGTCTTCGGGCCCGCTGGTACAGGAATATTCTTGGTCAGGTGGATCATTTTTTTGTTCAGAATCAGGAATCGGTCGCCCTGCTTGCCGGAATCGGGATCGAAAATTCGACGGTGACCGGCGATACCCGCTTTGACCGGGTAGCCGAGATCGCGGCAAACCGGAAAGATTTGCCTTTGATCGAAAAATTCAAAGGTGACTCGGTATTGATCGTGGCCGGAAGTTCCTGGCCGCCCGATGAAGAAATCCTGGCAAATTATCTGAATAGGAATAAACAGGTAAAAATGATCTTTGCGCCCCATGAGGTAAAAGAGTCAAACATCAGGAGGTTACTTGAATTACTCCCGGAAAAGGCTGTATGTTATTCTCAGGCCGGTGAAGATGTGGGGCGTTTCCGTATTCTTGTTATTGATTGCATCGGGGTGCTTTCGAGTGTGTATCGTTATGCAACGATAGCCTATATTGGCGGAGGGTTTGGCGTAGGGATCCATAATACGCTTGAAGCTGCCATTTATCGTATTCCGGTGTTGTTTGGACCAAACTATCTCAAATTTCAGGAAGCGGTTGAACTGGTTAACCGCAGGCTGGGATTTTCTGTGACCAATGAAACCCAGTTGGCTGAACAACTGGATCAGCTGATCGGAAATAAAAAATTGCTGAGCGAAATTGCTGAAAAGTGCAGCATTTTTATGTCAGGGAATGTGGGTGCAACCCAGCTCGTGATCAAAAAAGTTTTTAACAATTAACAATACCTGAAACTTAATTTTAAGACGTCCGTAGTATCATCGATAATCTCCTTATTCTTTTTGAACTTTCCGTTTGTTTTCTTGTTGAAATTTTTAAAAAGTTTTCTTTTTTTGAAATTTTTCAGAAAAGAAATAATTCTATTTAGTTCTGTATTAGTTAAATAACAATCAAAAGTTGATAACTTTTTAAAATAAACATTAAAAAGTATTTACTTTTTTAGAAGGGTCTATTATCTTGCATAGACAAATTCTAAGGGAGAGCGACTGACTTTAAGTTCGGGAAAACAGTCAGTTGAATCATGGATTGATTTAATATTTTTATTATGACTTTAAAAAATGTTGCTACAGATCCCCAAACCGGGAGTAAAAGTTATTCTCAGGACGAAGCGTTCAGGGAGACGTTAAAATATTTTAACGGTGATGATCTTGCCGCGCGAGTCTGGGTAAACAAGTACGCGTTGAAGGATTCGTACGGGAATATTTTTGAGCAGACCCCTGACGATATGCACCGGCGGCTGGCCGGAGAGATCTTCAGGATTGAGCAAAAGTACAAGAATCCGGCAGATGAGCAACGGATCTATCAGTTGTTGAAGGATTTTAAATACATTGTTCCTCAGGGCGGGCCAATGACAGGTATCGGGAACGAGTTTCAAATTGCCTCCCTTTCCAATTGCTTTGTAGTTGGAAACGAAGGTAATTCTGATTCCTACGGCGGTATCATGAAGATCGACCAGGAGCAGGTACAACTGATGAAAAGACGTGGTGGTGTAGGCCATGATCTGTCGCATATTCGTCCCAAGGGTTCACCGGTTAAGAATTCGGCTTTGACTTCGACCGGTATTGTACCCTTTATGGAACGCTATTCCAATTCCACGCGTGAAGTGGCGCAGGATGGGAGACGGGGAGCCCTGATGCTTTCTGTTTCGATAAAACATCCTGATTCAGAAAAATTTATTGATGCCAAGCTGGAGCAGGGGAAGGTGACGGGCGCCAATGTGTCGGTCAAGATCCACGATGATTTTATGAGAGCTGTTGAAAATAATGTTCCCTATCACCAGCAGTATCCGATCGAATCAGATCATCCGATTTATACCAGGGACACCGATGCCCGGCGATTATGGGGTAAAATTGTTCACAATGCGTGGAAGTCGGCTGAACCAGGTATCCTGTTCTGGGATACAATTATTCGTGAATCGGTTCCGGACTGTTACGCCGATCTGGGTTACAGAACAGTATCAACCAATCCCTGCGGAGAAATCCCTCTTTGTCCGTACGATAGCTGCCGGTTACTGGCGATCAATCTGTATTCTTATGTGGAAAAACCTTTTACCCCGGAGGCCCGTTTCAATTTTAAAAAGTTTAAAGAGCATGTGGGATATGCTCAGCGCCTGATGGATGACATTATTGATTTGGAACTTGAAAAGATCGATGCCATTATCGCAAAGATCGATGCAGATCCGGAAGATGAAGAAATCAAATACACCGAGCGCAGTCTGTGGCTGAAGATCCAGACGAAAGCCCGTGAGGGACGCCGTACAGGCGTGGGGATTACTGCCGAGGGTGATATGCTTGCGGCTTTGGGATTACGTTACGGTTCGGAAGAGGCGACGGATTTCAGTGAAGAAATCCACAAAACACTGGCCATTGAAGCTTACCGTTCGTCAGTGAACATGGCAAAGGAACGTGGCGCCTTTACCATTTATGATGCCGAGCGCGAAAAGAATAACCCGATGATCAAAAGGATCCGTAAAGAAGATGAAGAGTTGTATCAGGAAATGGTGAAGTACGGACGTCGTAATATTGCCTTACTGACGATTGCTCCGACGGGAACAACCAGCCTGATGACGCAGACCACTTCGGGTATTGAGCCGGTATTTATGCCGGTGTACAAGCGTCGCCGCAAAGTAAACCCGAACGACAAGGATGTGCGGATCGACTTTGTGGATGAGGTTGGCGACAGTTGGGAAGAATATATTGTATTTCATCATAAGTTCGTCACATGGATGAAGACTCACGGGTATGATGTCAAAAAGTATTATAGCCAGGAAGAGTTGGATGAAATGGTGAGTCAATCACCTTATTACAAGGCGACATCGAACGATGTGGATTGGATGAATAAAGTCAAAATGCAGGGGAGAATCCAAAAGTGGGTTGATCATTCCATCAGCGTCACCATTAATCTGCCTGCCGACGTGGACGAAGAACTGGTAGGCCGGCTTTATTTTGAAGCATGGAAGAGCGGATGCAAGGGAGTTACAGTATACCGGGACGGATCACGCTCGGGAGTGCTGGTAACCAGTAAGGCTGAAGAGAGGCAGAACGTGACCAACAAGTTCCCGACAAAACGTCCGGAAGAACTGGATGCCGACGTGGTCCGTTTCCAGAATAACAAGGATAAATGGGTGGCTTTTCTCGGACTGATCGATGAAAAACCTTACGAAATCTTTACCGGTTTGCAGGATGATGAGGACGGTATTCTGCTGCCGCGTTCCGTTACCCGCGGGAAGATCATCAAAAGTCGCGATGAAGAGGGAAATTCACGTTATGATTTTCAGTATACCAATAAGCATGGTTACAAGACGACCATCGAAGGATTATCGTATAAATTCAATCCGGTGTTCTGGAATTATGCCAAGTTGATTTCGGGTGTGTTGCGGCATGGCATGCCGATTCACAAGGTGGTGGATACAGTGACCAGTTTGCAACTTGACAATGAGACGATTAATAGCTGGAAAGCAGGGGTGGCCCGGGCGTTGAAAAAATATATCCCGAACGGAACGATTGCCGAAGGGACTATTTGCGGGGAATGCGGTTCCCGAAACGTGATCTACCAGGAAGGCTGTCTGACCTGCAATGATTGCGGATCGTCGAAATGCGGATGACCCGGGGATAGAAATGAAAGAGGGGCCGGTAATTTGCCCGCCCCTCTTTCATTTAAAAAACTTGTCTTTATGCAGCGTGTGTTGAAAACACATCATTCAGTATTTCGGGATAAAGTTTCCCGAACTTTGCAGTGCACCACTTGATGAGCTCGACCATTTCCCCGGGTTCTTCCACCCAGTTTACACATTTTGTAAGTTCCTTCCGGAACAGATCTTTACTGAAACAAATCTTGGGTAAAATCACTTTCGCGTATTCTAACATGGCTTTGAATGTTTAATGTTTTCACTACTAAGATAACAATTCAAAACCGTAAAAAGTATGTTATAAAATATAACTTAACAGAATTTAACAGCAGTAATGATTCTGCAACATCTACCTTTCCACCGGTTCCCGGTCTCCGCTATGCTCCATGCTCCATGCTCAACACCTGCAACCGTCAAGGGGTGAGCAAAGATTTGACGAAGCCGGCGATGTTTTCCCGGAGGGTTCCCCGGCCTTCCAGAGCCTTTATAAAAGCGCTTCCAATGATAGCCCCCTGAGCGTAACGGCAGGCATTCCCGAACGTTTCTCTGTTCGATATTCCAAAACCAATGAGCCGGGGGTTCTTTAATTGCATCTTTTGAATACGCTCAAAATAATCCCGGTGAAAGTCTGCCACCTTGTTTTTTATTCCCGTGGTTGAGGAACTGGAAACCATGTAAATAAACCCGGTTGAGGCTTCGTCAATTTCCTTCAGTCGTTTATCCGATGTCTGGGGGGTAATGAGCAAGATATTATGCAGGTTATATTTTTCAAACAGAGCCTTGAATTCTTCCTTGTACACATCCGGCGGAAGATCGGGAAGGATCAGTCCGTCGATGCCTGTTTCAGCACATTTGATACAGAAATTTTCCACACCAAACTGCAGAACCGGGTTCAGGTATCCCATCAGGATAAGCGGGATCTCAACCTGTTGGCGTATGCCTTGTAATTGTTCAAAAAGTTTTTTAATACTCATCCCGTTTTGCAGAGCCACATGGCTGCTGTTCTGGATAACCGGGCCGTCGGCTACAGGATCTGAAAAAGGCATTCCGATCTCGATCAGATTTACCCCGTTTTTTTCCAGTTCACGGATGATCGTTGCGGTATCGTTGGCGCCGGGGTATCCGGCGGTAAAATAAACAGAAAGGATGCTGTTCGTTTTATCCTGAAAGAGTTGATTGATTCGATTATGTATCATGACGTTCAATTTTTAGGGAGACCGGAAACCGGAGGCCGGAGACCGGAAATTTAATAATTAAAATAGGTTAAATAGGTTTCCATATCCTTGTCGCCGCGACCGGAGATGTTGACCACGGTGATTTCTTCCGGCTTCATTTTTATCTTTTTCAGTGCTGCCAGTGCATGAGCCGATTCGAGCGCCGGAATGATCCCTTCAAATTGGGTGAGCTGGAGAGCCGCTTCCAGTACTTCTTCGTCAGTTGCCCATAGATATTTGGCCCGTTTGGTGGTAAACAGATTCGAGTGTATGGGCCCGATACCGGGGTAATCGAGCCCGGCCGATATCGAGTAAGGTTCAATGATTTGTCCGTCGTCGGTTTGCATGACATACGAGCGGGAACTATGCAGCACGCCGGGTTTACCAAGGGTAAGAGTCGCTGCCGATTCTCCGGTATGGATACCTTTGCCGGCGGCTTCCACGCCGATCAGTTCCACCTGTTCCTGATCCAGAAAATGATAAAAAGCGCCGGCGGCATTACTGCCCCCGCCCACGCAGGCAATGACCCGGGCAGGCAATTCGCTGCCGGTTTGTTCGTCGAGCTGCCATTTTATTTCTTCACTGATCACCGATTGGAACCGGGCAACCATATCGGGGAAAGGATGGGGACCCACAACCGATCCGATGATGTAGTGGGTATCGACCGGATTGTTGATCCAGTCGCGCATGGCCTCGTTTGTGGCGTCTTTCAGCGTTTTGTTCCCTGACTCAACGGGGATGACGGTAGCGCCGAGCATACGCATTTTCTTAACATTGGGTGCCTGGCGCTGCACATCGAGCGATCCCATATAGACGATACACTTCATATTCATCAGCGCGCAAACCGTGGCCGTAGCAACCCCATGCTGACCTGCTCCGGTTTCGGCAATGATCCGTTGCTTTCCCAAAGCCCTGGCCAGCAGGATCTGTCCGATCGTATTGTTGATCTTATGGGAGCCTGTATGGTTCAGATCTTCGCGTTTCAGATAGATGCGGCTTTGATAATGCTCAGACATCCGTTTTGCATAGTACAACGGAGAGGGCCGGCCCACGTAGTGCTTCAGCAGTTCGATAAAGTCCTGCCTGAAGTTGTATGAGTTAATGATCGACATGTACTTTTCCTGTAACTCTTCGATGTTAGGATACATCATCTCGGGAATGAAGGCGCCTCCAAATTCCCCGTAATAACCTTTTTTGTTTACCTGATAGTTCATACATTTCTTTTTTTAATTTCACCTATAAACCGTTTGACTGCGGCGGCATCTTTGAGGGCCGGTTGTATTTCAAAGCTGCTGTTGACATCGATCGCAAACAATCCCGGATGTTTCAGTTTTTTCAGTTCTGCCGCGTCATCTGGTCCGATCCCTCCGCTGAGGAAGAACGGAACGGAAGAATGATACCGGTCAAGTATTTTCCAGTCAAATTTAATACCTGTACCTCCCCTGAGCTTCCCTCTGGTATCGAAGAGAAAATAATCGGCCGTCGGGACGTAGCTTTCCAGCAACCTGAAATCGAATGTATCGTGTAACGAAAAGGCTTTTATGACCGTGAGTCCATTGTTCTTAACCGCCCGGCAAAACAGGGGAGTCTCATTTCCATGCAATTGCGCGGCGACGAGCCCATGCCGCCGGCACAGCCGGATGAGTAATTCCTGTTCTTCATTGACAAAAACGCCAACTTTCCTGATGTGCGACGGAACCCGGTCAAAAATGGATTGATCCGGCTCCTTCCCTACATAGCGGGATGACTCGCGCTGGAAAATATATCCCAAATAGTCTGTACCTGCTTCACAAACGCGGTCGATATTTTCGGGATCACGCATTCCGCAAACTTTAATAAGAAGTCGTGAGTTTTGAGTCGTGAGTTTTGAGTCGTTAGACATAATCAATTTTAAGCGTTTAATCTTTCTTTTGTTCTCTGTGTTTCGGTTCCCCTTCTCCGATTTCCCTGATGAATTGTTTACAGGAGCGGACCGGGTCTGCGGTTCTCATAAAATTCTCGCCGATTAAAAAGCCTTCGAAGCCGGCTTCGCGCAGATAATGAATGTCTCCGGCTGTCGAAAGTCCGCTTTCGGAGATCCTGATAACTTTGGAAGGAAGCAGGCGGCTCATTCTGACCGAAACTTCGAGATCGACCTGAAAGGTTTTTAAATCGCGGTTATTGATCCCCACGATATCGACATATGGGTTTAATTTGTCAAGTTCTTCTTCCGTGTGAAATTCGGCCAGGACCTCCAAACCCAATTCTTTTGCAGTCCTG
>JBDKTZ010000008.1:0-8789 GCA_039679975.1 Prolixibacteraceae bacterium | reverse complement strand
CCTCTGTTTCATTGGGCCACGGAACAAGGTTTGCCGCTTCTCCCAGATCGGCGATCAATTGTTTGTAGATGGTATCGCGGCTGGTTTTGGGAAGATAAAGCGTTTCGGTTGTGATCGGCTCAAAGCGCTTCACCACGTCGCCCCAACCCCGCAGCAGGTCGGCGTAATAAACAGCCCGTAACGTGAGGGCTTCTCCAAGCAAATAGCCCAGTTCGGTTCCCGGCTGAGGGTTGCCGTAAGTACGCAAGCCCTTGATGCACATATTCGCCCGTTCAATCCCCTCATACATCTTGGCCCACGTGTTATTGTCGGTATTCATGTTCGAATTGCTCGGCGTTGTACTGTAAGTTACCAGTTCAGAGTTTGCGCCCGGCGTTTCAGACGAATTATACCATTCCACATCTGTGTTCATACCATACCAGGGAAGGAACCGCCCCCTGTACGAGTTGGTCTCTCCAAAAGATATTTTAATCCCGTCGATGGCGCTTTTAGCCAGGTCGGGGGTTGAAAAAATGACTGATTCGTCCATCGACGATTTCGTTGGCGCCTCCAGGTAGTCATCGCATGAGAAAATGAGGCTTGTCAGAAGAATTCCGGTGAGATATAGGATTACTCGTTTCATAAGTCTTCAGTTAAAAGTTGACATTTAAACCAAATACCAGTTGCCTGCTCCTGGGGTATGCCGAATAATCCACGCCAGGGGTAAGAGCTGTTTTTCTTCGTGTCGAGACCTCAGGATCAAATCCGGAATAATCGGACAGGACGAAAACATTGTATCCTGTCACATAAAACCGTAAACTCCGGATATTAATCTTCTGAGTGAGCGAAGAGGGGAGGGTATAGCCCAATGTTAAAGTGCTGAGTCGCAGAAATGAACCATCTTCAACAGCCCAGTCGCTGAAAATATAACGATCCATATACGGCGACCACATGGTTGTATTCGCATTCATACCGGCCAGTGTTGCGGGATCTGTAACAAGCTGACCGCTTGCCGGGTCAATGTTGACCCATCTTTTGCCGTCGGCCATCATACTGATCAGGCTTCGGTACTGATAACGCGGTGTTAAAGTTGTGTACTCAACTTTATTGGCATTATAAATGTCATTTCCATAGCTCCAGTAAAACACAGCGGAGAGATCAAACCCGTAGATCCGGCTGTTGATGGTCAACCCGCCGGTATGCAACGGATTGGCGTTGCCGATGATCGTGAGGTCATCAACTGTGACCCTGTTATCATCGCCGCTGATATTCTTCAGCTTGATCATTCCGGGAGCGGGATCTCCGGCAATGGCGGTCACATCGGCGATTCCCTCTTTCAGTATCCATTTTTCTTCATCCGCATCATAACCATCAAAATCGGAAACCTCGTACCTTCCGTCTGACAGATAACCATACATCTGACCCACCGAGCCGTCTTTTGCCACCCAGAAATCGGTGCCGATCTCGGTCGAAGCCCAACCGGTTTGGGAACCGAAATCGTTCATGATGCCTAACGACTTGATTTTATTTTTATTAATGCCGATATTGAAATTCATGTCAAGTTCGAAATTCTTTTTATTGACAGCCCGCCAGTTCATGCTCAACTCGATACCTTTGTTTCTCGTCTTTCCCATATTGCGGTATTGATTGTCATAACCGGTTCCCGATACCGGAAACTCGATGAGCAGATTTTCTGTGGTATTTAAATAGGCTTCGATTGTTCCGCTCAAAGACTGATCCAGCAGGGAAAAATCCAAACCAAGGTTACGTGTATAGGTCGTTTCCCATTTCAATTCAGGATTGGCCATGGTCTTTGATGCGGCCCAGTAGCTGTCAAATCCGTTGATCCAGGATGAGGCGCTGGAAACAAAGGCCTGCGTAAGCTGTCCCGTGGGGATGTTGTCGTTTCCTGCGGTACCGTAACTGAATCTAAGCTTTAAATCGTCCAGCCAGGTGGAGGTGCTTTTCATAAACGATTCTTCCGAGATACGCCAGGCGACAGCTGCCGACGGGAAGTACCCCCATTTGTTACCTTTGGCAAATTTGCTGGAGCCGTCAGCCCGGAAGGTTGCCGAAAACAGGTATTTGCTTTTATAATCGTAATTTAAACGGCCAAAGAAAGACAATAACTTGTAATCGGGGCTAAAATTGTTATCGCTTGAAAAGGGTTTCCCCTGGGATGACAATTTGCGTGCCTGATCAAAGGTAAATAGTTCAGGAAAGCCATGGATGGTAGAAGTAAGCTCCTGAGTTTTGAATTCAACCACTTCGTGACCCAGCAGAAGACGCAGGTTATGGTTGTCGCCCGGAAACTCCTTAAAATCGTAATTAGCCGTGTTCGTATTTCTGAATCGGGTTTGTTTCTTGTCGCTCATGATCAATGCTGGTTTTCCCTGGTTTTCAACGGCAGGGGCGTTATCGACATAGTAGGTGGTTACTCCGTAAAAACGGTCGTCGTTGTTGTAATAATTGTCAAGTCCCGCTTCAGTTTTGAGTTTTAGGTTCTTTAGAATTTCCCAGGAGAAGCTTCCGGCAAAATTGTAATTTTTCCGCT
The DNA here is from genome assembly GCA_039679975.1 of Prolixibacteraceae bacterium. Classification (GTDB taxonomy): domain Bacteria; phylum Bacteroidota; class Bacteroidia; order Bacteroidales; family Prolixibacteraceae; genus JBCFBK01. Next base: position 6,256 of record JBDKTZ010000008.1, on the reverse strand, counting down.
TTTGCAGGCGGTCATTGTCTTCATTTGCCTTGATCGGATTAATCAGGTAAGAGGAAATTTCTTCATCCGTATCATCCGTGGTCAGCCCTTCCAGCGGAATAGGGGTATAGGTAACTGCGTGTTTCAGGCGGGAGTCGGCCGATGATTTTTCATTTTGCTCGTTGGCGCCGCTTCCATCGATCTTTGTATCGGAATAGCGCATGGAGAATGAAAGTTCCACCTTTTCGTTGGGTTTGTGATTCAACTTAAGAGATAAGTTATTCCGGTTGAAATCGCTGCCGATCATGATGGCTTTTTCGTCGATAAAAGCATAGTTCATTGAGTAAGAAAATTTCTCATCTCCTCCGCGGATGCTCAGATCATGATTGAATACCTGACCGGTACGGCCGTAAACCTGCTCCTGCCAGTTATTTCCTGTCAACCCTGCATACTGGTCCATATCCTGGAAGGCGCCGAATTTTTCGGTATAACCCGAAATATCGTCTTTATCGTCGAGCATCGCATATTCGTACTGCCATTTGACATAGTCTTCCGGGCTGAGCACATCCAGCTCTTTTGCGATCTTTTTAAACCCGAAATAAGCATTGTAACTGACCGATACCCTTCCCTTTTGTCCGGTTTTGGTTGTAATAATGATGACTCCGTTTGCTCCCCGCGATCCATAGATGGCGGTTGAAGAGGCGTCTTTCAGCACATCGATCGACTGAATATCGGACGGAGCGATATCGGTGATGCTGTTCACCGGAAATCCATCTACAATATAAAGGGGCGAATTGTCCTGGGTGATCGATCCTCCTCCGCGGACCCGGATGCGTACTTCCGCATCGGGCGAACCTTCGGTCGATAATACCTGAACTCCTGCGAGCTTACCGGTGATAGCCGCAGCCGGGCTGGCAACCGGAATGGCTTGCAACGCTTCACCGCCGACCGAGGCTACCGAGCCGGTTAAATCCTTCTTTTTGACTGTTCCGTATCCGATTGCCACCACTTCTTCCAGACCGATGGTTTCTTCTTCGAGGATCACATTAATCACCGCTTTATCGACCTGAATCTCTTGTGTTTTCATGCCGATGAACGAAAAGACCAGAACGGCATTTTCGGGCAGGCCGGTTAGCCGGTAAGTTCCTTCACCTGTAGTAATCGTCCCGGTCGTTGTTCCTTTTACTGCAACAGTCACTCCCGCAATAGGATAGCCGTCTGAACTGCTCACTCTTCCCGAAACCGGGCGGATCTCCTGTTGAATGACGTTGGCCGAATTCATCTGAGCGGCCCCCGCATCGTCGGTGTAAAGGACGATTTGCCGTTCTTTTACCATAAATTTGACAGACGTTCCTTCAAACAGCGAAGAAAGCGCGTTTTCGATTTTCTCATTATTGAATTCGAGATTTACCTTACGCTGAACATCGATTTTCCGGTCATTGTACATGAAGAAATAGTCGCTTTGATCTTCTATTTCCCGGAGTACATCCTTCACCGTAATATCCCGAGCCTTCAGGCTTAAAGCGCCTGTCTGTGAAAAAACTTTCGCAGAAGCGCTCATCAGCGTGATCAGTAAGAGAAAGGTCGTTAGTTTCATAATTCGAATAATTCCTGACAGGTTACAAATGACCCCATCATCGTTAAACAACAATTTTTTTTTCATAAGTTTGTACTGCTAAGTTAAACATGTCCCTTGCAGGGGATTCTTTAATTTTTCAGAAAGAGGAGAGTGTTGCAAGCGCTTTCCTCTTTCAAATTACACAGACTATTTTTCCATATTTTCAGCTTTGGATGGATAAATAAATACGTTATTTGCTTTGATCTCATATTCCATCGGAGTGGTCAGCGACAGCAACTGCAACATCTCTCTCAGACTTTCCGTTTTAATTGTTAAGGTGTAATTATCGGAATATTGCAGGCGTTTGTCGAGCGTGATCCTGATCCCGTACCATCGCTCCATTTTTTTGACCACATCGGCAAAAGGCGCATTGTCAAAGCGGAGCATTTCTTCCTTCCATGAGGTGAATAACTGCGTATTGACTTTGTGGTGAAGCATTTCACCCGTGACGATGTTTATCCGGCTTTGCTCGCCGGGATAAAGCGATGCCGAACTGTTGTTTTTTTTATCGATTACCCGGACACGTCCTTCTTCGAGGGTGGTCACAATTTCCTGATCGCTGCCGTATGCGCTCACATCAAATTTGGTTCCCAGAACGACCACGTCAGCGAACGCCGTCCTGACAGTAAACGGATGCCCGTTGTCTTTCGTCACTTCAAAGTAACCTTCGCCGCTCAGAAACACGTTTCTTTCGCTGGTGAAATCAGTGGTATACGTTAACTGTGAACCGCCATTCAGGTATCCTTTCGAACCGTCCGGCAGCGTAAATTGTACCCGCGATCCTTTGGGAGCCCGGATTTCGGACATGGAACTTTCGCGGGTTACGATCCGGCCTGTCAGATAAATCCCTGCAATAAGCAGCGGAATGAACAGAACCGCCGCAACCCGGGAGTAGAAAAGCAGAAGCTTGTTTCTAGGTCGCGTTTCAGAACGGGAATTGATGAGGAAGTGGATTTTGCGCAGCGTATGCCGGAGATCGACCTTCTCTGACGAAGTGTGTTCCCAGTGTTGAGCAGCCAGGTCCTTCAGATCGGTTTCATTTTCATCGTTCAGGAATAACCCGGCCACAGCTGGTTCATTATCAGGGGAAGGAGAATTGAAATAGCGGTCTATTTGTTTTTTGTCAGTTTCATTCATGTTCTCTTCATGTATTTCTAAGGGATATCCGCCAAAAGGAATTTACACCTAGTGATCCATGAATTTTTTTACTGCAAAAAGAGAAAGAAAAACAAACCGCCGGCAAGATGCTCTTCTTTCAGGCAATTTCTCAAATGACGTAATGCCTGGTTTAAGTGATTTTCGACGGTACTTTTGCTGATGTTCATTTCTTTGGCGATGTCGGTTGCCGTTTTTCCTTCATACCGACTTTTGATAAAAACCGCCCGGCGTTTTTCAGGCATTTCATCGACCAGCCGGTCTACCCATTCGCGCAAGGAAGAATAGTTGACGTCGGGATTTATGAGTGCATCCTGATCTGACCGCACTGCACCCGATTTCATGTACTTATTCAGCAAGGCTTTTGACCTGAAATATTTCCGGACATAATTGAATGCAATTGCGAAAAGATAGGACGGGAACTGAAATTCTTCTTTCAGATCATTTTTCCGCTCCCATACCTTGCAAAAGGTTTCCTGTACCAGTTCTTCGGCTTCATCTTTTGATTTTAAGTAACCATAGGCAAAATGATACAGCCGGGAACTATAAACATTGAATAATTGGTTAAAGGCATTCAGATCGCCTGTTTTTAGTTTTTTAACCAATTGCATTTCGTTATGATGATCGTATTCTTCCAATGAAAAAGCAGATTGTCTTTGTCATCCAGTGTTATCAGTAAATATAATTATTCCCGTCGAAATAATTGTTCTGGTCCCGGTTTTTTTCGCTTTTTTATTGCTGTTATCCGTCGTTACAGAGCTGCAGCCTCTCTTTGAGGTACCGACAGGCAGAGATGCATTCTCTGTTTGTTTTGAATAACCTCATGCAGATTAAAATGATTATAAATTATCGATCGAAATTTTGAAACAAGGAATTTTTGAAGAAAATATTTAAATGTTTTAAATCGTCGGCAGTAAAGAATTTGACGGATGATTTTTTCAGGAATTTTCATTTTTCTCTGAAAAACAGATAGTTTTATCTGTTTTTCAGGCTCAGCTCTCCTGACCCCTGAGCCTTTGTTTCTTAAAGCCCTTTGGCTATATTTGCTCGCTTTGCGAAAAAAAAGCGGCTTAAACGGTCTGTTTTCTGCCAATATACGAGTATTGCCTTAATCGCACGCGGATCGCGATAAGATCGTGAGGAACGATTCCTGGTCTGTATTTTGTCAATGGCAATGTTCATAATTGGCCTAAACTAAACAAAAATAAATTTGATAAAAATGAAGGTGTATAAGATTATCGTTCTTGCCAAACAGGTACCCGATACCAGGAATGTGGGCAAAGACGCTATGAAAGCCGATGGTACGGTGAATCGTGCCGCATTGGCTGCGATTTTTAATCCTGAGGATCTGAATGCTCTCGAGCAGGCGCTCCGGATCAAAGATCTTTTCCCCGGATCGACGGTGACTATTTTAACGATGGGGCCCGGACGCGCTGCTGAAATCATCCGTGAAGGAATGTTTCGGGGTGCCGATGACGGCATCTTGTTGACGGACCGTGCTTTTGCCGGCTCCGATACGTTGGCCACTTCCTATGCTTTGTCGCGGGTTCTGATGAAGATAAAGAATTTTGATCTTATTATTGCCGGTCGTCAGGCTATTGATGGTGATACTGCCCAGGTCGGGCCTCAGGTGGCCGAGAAGCTTGGACTTCCGCAGGTCACTTATGTGGAAGAGATACAGAAGCTGGATGGTAATACTATTTACTTGAAACGCCGCCTGGAAAATGGGGTTGAAGTGGTCAGCTGCCCGCTTCCCATGCTCATGACAGTGAACGGTTCAGCTCCGGCTTGCCGGGCTCGCAATGCGAAATTACTGATGAAATATAAGCATGCCAAAACCGTTTCAGAATTACAGAATTCAAATGAAGATTATCTTCATCTGTATAATGACCGTCCATACCTGAATATCGCTGAATGGACTGTGAACGATATTGAGGCGAACCCGCAGGAACTTGGCCTGACCGGTTCGCCTACCAAGGTAAAAACCATTGAAAATGTGGTATTACAGGCCAAGGAAGCCAAGGTGCTTTCACCTTCCGATATGGATATGGAAGAACTGATGAAGGAATTACTGGCAAGTCACACAATTGGTTAACGCGCTAAAACGAAAAACATGAACAGCATTTTTGTATACTGCGAAATAGAAGACGGTCACGTAGCCGAAGTGAGTCAGGAGCTAATGACCAAAGGACGTAGCCTGGCTACTGAACTGGGCTGTAATCTGGAAGCGCTGGCCATTGGTCATGGGCTTGACGGCATTGAAAAACAAATCTTCCCGTATGGAGTAGATGTCCTGCATGTGGCAGACGATAAACGCCTGTATCCCTATACCACACTTCCTCATGCATCTGTGATTGTCAAATTATTTCAGGAACAGAAACCTCAGATCGCTTTAATGGGAGCGTCGTCTGTTGGGCGCGACCTGGGACCACGGGTTTCGTCTGCATTACACAGCGGTTTGACGGCCGATTGTACCAGCCTGGTCATTGGGAATCACGAGGATAAAAAACAAGGGAAGGTTTACGATAAATTATTGTACCAGATCCGGCCTGCTTTTGGAGGAAATATTATTGCAACCATTATTAATCCGGACTGCCGTCCCCAGATGGCTACCGTTCGTGAAGGTGTAATGAAAAAAGAGATTTTCGATCCAAAATATAAGGGAAAGCTTGTTAAACTTGATGTTGCCGGGTATGTCAGCGAGACCGATTTTGCGGTTGGAATTATTGAGCGACACATGGAAAAAAGAAAAGTCAATATGACTGCTGCGCCGATCATTGTTTCCGGCGGATATGGTGTCGGCTCAAAGGAAAATTTCCGCTTATTGTATGAGCTTGCTGAGGTTTTAGGAGGTGAAGTAGGAGCGTCCCGGGCGGCAGTTGATGCGGGTTACGCAGAACATGAACGTCAGATTGGACAGACAGGGATCACTGTTCGTCCTAAATTATACATTGCCTGTGGTATTTCGGGGAAGTTCCAGCACCGCGCCGGTATGGATCAGTCGGCTCAGATCATTGCAATCAATACTGATCCGGAAGCGCCCATCAATTCCATTGCCGATTATGTTATTACCGGCGACGTATCAGAAGTGATTCCTAAAATGATCAAGTATTATAAAAAGAATACCAAGTAATCATCTTAAACTTTCGAAAATGGCTAATTTTTACAACGATAATAAAGATCTGAAATTTCATTTGACTCATCCTCTGATGGAGAAGATTGTGCGTCTGAAAGAGAGGAATTTTTCAGAAAAGGAACGATTTGATTTTGCTCCCATGGATTTTGAAGATGCCATTGACAGCTTTGACAAGGTTTTGGAGGTGGTTGGCGAGATCAGCGGGGAAATTGTTGCACCTAATGCCGAGTCGGTCGACGCAGAAGGACCGCGGGTGGTTGACGGGCGCGTAATCTACGCAAGAGGTACCAAAGAGAATATAGATGCGCTGAACAAGGCCGGATTGATGGGGATGTCGCTTCCACGACGTTTTGGCGGGTTGAATTTCC
>JBDKTZ010000272.1:0-18119 GCA_039679975.1 Prolixibacteraceae bacterium | reverse complement strand
ACGATCGGATGGGAAGGCGATAAAGATGCCGTTATGTTGAAAGATAACGGATGGTTCTGGATCAGAGACAGCCTTAACACTACAGCCACATTTCATATTTCTGCCTATCCCGGCAGAAACGAAATTATCGAAAAAGGAAAAGTAAAATGGTATCCTCATTCCGGTTACCTGCCTTGCTTTATTACGGATTTTTATGATAACTGGGAGGAATTCGGACCCGATGATCAGATGCATGTCAAAATATCTAATTTTGCCGATAAGGTAACAATAGACGGAAATAATTTTGTTGTTGTATACAGCCGGGTGTCCGTTACAAATCATATGAAAACAGACATATCTCCTTCCCCGGGAGCATCTGCAAATCTGATTCCTTTGAATTCCCCGAACAAAAGCATTGTTCCGGGTGGAACAGTCAATTATGATTACGCGATAGTGGCTGACCGATTTGGAAACAGTTATTCGCGGCCATCAGCAGAAAAAATAAAGGCAGCAGGAAGTTGGGATCTTCATTTTGAACACATGAGAAATCATTGGGAAAGCAGGTTATCGTCGATTGTAGATATTAGAACGCCTGATAATGAGCTAAACAATGCTTACAAGATGGGATTCATCTATACATTGATAGCAAGAGACGGCTCTCAAAGCTATAATGTGGCTGAAATCGGATATGATGTTCTCTTCAATCATGATTATCTAGGGATTTATCATACTCTTTTAAAGCTAGGGTTTTATGACAATGCCTATAATCAGTTAAAATTGATGGGAGAAGGTCGCGGCCCCTATCATGATCATTATTATCGGTGGAGCTTACCTTTATCCCTGTACCTGTTAAAAACAGGTGATGTCGGTATTCTCGAAAAAGAAAACGGGTATTTATATAACAAATGTAAGGAAGCTTATGAGATAACGATCAGTGACATAGTCGACTCTACCGGCCTTATTGGACGCACCTGGGATATTGATGCGGATGGAATGTGGACCTGGGATGACGAATCTGCCTTAACAGGGTTTACAACACTGGCGTATGTGGCCAGGCTAAAAGGCGATAAAATGATGGAAAAGAAGGCAAAGGAAAGCTTTAACCGTTTGAAGACTAGTGTGAACAGGAAAATAGGCGAGATGCAGCAACAATATGGTATTGATTATATCCCTGCATCGCTGGAGGCTCCTAATGAAAAAATAGAAAACATTATGAAAAAAGGTTCTTCTTTCTGGGCAACTCCCTTTTGGTTCGGTATGAACTGGAATACATATCTGGCCGGGGGAGAATATGAAGGGCTACTTAAAAACAGTGTGGACAATACCTTTAAATGGGGGCTGGACAAGCAAGCCAAAGAGGGATTTAAACCTCACAATTTTGGAACATGGGTCAGTTACGGAGGTGGTGTTGCCTCTGCATATAACAGCGCTTTTGCTATTTCCGGGCTGTTTTCTGAAAACTACAGACAAGAAACCATTAAATCTTACCAGTTCTTGTTGGAGTACGGACAAAGTGCTCCTTATGGTTTTTGGGAGATGTTTCACGATCCGGATCCGGGCAATACATGGGAGGGTAACCATCCGTCGATGACGCAAACCAACTGGTTTGCCTGTCCGCATCAATGGGGCCAGGCAGGTGCATCCCAGGCGTTGCTCGATGCTTTGGTGGCAGAGTTTTACGATGGAAGGATATTGGTTGGAAGAGGGTACCCGGATGAATGGATGAAGCCTGGTAAAATAACCGAAATCAGGAACTATCCTATAAGTAACAATCAACGGATGAACTTGAAAATTGAAGCTCTCTCCGAAAACAGGATCAAACTCAGTTGGAGCGGAGATAAACCTGTTAATCATATTTTGTTTAACCTGCCTCAGTTTAAGGGGAATATTGAATTCGTAAGCAATGGAATAATTGATCAGGAAGAAAACTGGGTTGTCGTAGAACCCACTCAACAGGAAGTCGTTGTCACCTTAGGAAAAAATTGAGGAAAGGGCGGGCTTCGGGACGCAAAAGCGGTCCCTTTCGATGGAGAATTCCGCATCGCGTTGCTCTGACATACCAATGAACAGCAGTTGTAATAGTAGAATAAATAATATGAGAAACATTGAAAAAATCCACATTTTGATAATTATTGTGCTTTCAGGGTTATTGACATCATGCCATCAGCGCATAGAATCGTCATCGGATACTGGCCTAAAGATATCGGAAGAGGAAGATCGGGGGGCTACGGATTTTGTTTTTGGGAATAATGAACTGACAGATCTCATCGTGCAGAAGCGAATCAAAAACTTGTCAGGTATTTTCCATAATTACAGGATCAATCCGCGAACTCCCAAGCCGGGAGAAGAAGTTGCGGTAACAATTACTGTTGGCCCAAATGTAAATGCAGCTCGTGCATGGTGCTATTACACAACAGACGGTTCTGACCCGGAAGGATTGAATGGTGTTGCAGTAAACGGAAATGCTGTTCCCTTTTTACAGACAAATGTAATCTGGGATGATCTGGTATGGGGATATATCACAGAATTTAGAGCAGTTATACCTGCGCAAAGTAAAAAGATGATTATCAGATATCTGATTGAATGCGGAGGAGAGTATGCCCGGGGAACTGAAGGAAGTGAAGGTAGTTCCGAAGACCGCCCTTATTTTGCATATGCTGTAGACGATTGGCAAACACCCGATTGGATTTATGATGCAGTAATGTATTATGTGTTGCCGGACCGTTTCTACCCCGGTGATAATTCCAAATGGATTCAAACGGAAGATTTATCGAAACACATGGGGGGAACGTTGAAAGGAGTCCGCCAAAAGCTGGATTATTTGCAGGAATTAGGGATTAATACGCTTTGGCTGATGCCTTTTATGAAAGGACCGGAATACCATAAATACGGAGCTTCCGACTTTTATGCTATTGATCCCCGTTTAGGAACAGAACAGGATTTGAAAGATCTTATTCGTGATGTTCATTCCCGGGGAATGAAAGTTTTGGTCGATTTTGTTGCAAATCATTGCTCAAAAGATCATCCTTATTTTAAAGAGGCATTGGCAGATTCTGAAAGTAAATACAGAAGTTGGTTCGAAATTAGTCAGGACGGGACCTATGAGAGTTTTTTTAATACAGGCGATTTACCCCACTTGGTCAATGAAAACCCGGAAGTACGAAAGTATCTCCTCGCTTTGGCTGTCCATTGGGTTAAGGACTATGGAATAGATGGTTTTGATCTGGATTACGCGATTGGTCCCTCCCACGAATTTTGGACCACATTTAGTTATGCTTTGCGACAGGTGAGTGACACTATCGTCCTTTTTACTGAAGGGGTAACTACCCCGGAGGCGTTGCTAAGTTATGCAGGTCGGACTGATGGTTGCCAGGATTTCGCTTTCTGCCAGGCTGCAAGAAAAACGTTCGCCTACGATAAAATGAATGTACAGGAGTTTGAAAGATTTCTGCATGGATCGGAAGGCTATTTCCCTGAAGGTTTTATTGCCCCTGTTATGATCGACAATCAGAATATGGACCGATTCCTTTTTGTTTCCGGGAATGACAAGCAACGCCTGAAAATTGCTTCTGCCTGCCTTTTTTCAATGAGCCGCCCCGTTAGCCTATGGGCAGGCACTGAAATGGGAATGACCCAAAAAATTTCCGCTGCCGGGAGTACACTGGATGCGTCCAGAAATGCCACGTCCTGGGAGAATATGGATACAGAGCTGCTGAGCTGGTTTAAACTGCTTGCAAAAGCGAGAAAAGAGCATCTGTCACTGGCCCGTGGCAAGCGAAAGCCGCTTATAGCCGATGCTGCAACAGGAATTCTTGCATACGAGAAAGTTACCGGGAATGACCGTGTCGTTGTGGCTCTTAATAACAGCGATTCATTACAGGATATTTGTCTCAAAGAGGCAGTTGGTTGCAGGGACATTCTCGGTGGAAACAAGGTGAGTACGATAAAGAATGAAACAATGCTCAGGCTGCCTGCAAGATCGGCGGCTTATCTTGTGCCGTATAAATAAAAATGATCATGAAGTACAGGTATATTTCAATAATCATTCTCGTTATTTCTGTAGGCGGGTGTCATTCAGAACGCCTAAAATCCGAATCAGGGAAATCTGAGGTAAACATGCGAAAGAACTTGAGATGGATACCGGTTGGGAATGTAAAACCCCTTGGCTGGATGAGGGATCAGATGCAACATGATTTAAAAGAAGGTTTTGTCGGATATCTGGATAAGATAGTGCCGGACCTTATCATCGAAGATGATGTTTATGGAAAAGACCGGTTGACCAGTAAGGTAAAGAATAAAAATGTAGGTACTGAGAGAAAAGATGATGATTGGGAAATTCAGTATCTGTGGTGGAATAGCGAGACCCAGTCCAATTGGTGGGATGGAATGATTCGCTATGCTTTCATGCTTGGTGATGAGAAAAGTAAAAAGCGCGTACGGAAATACGTGGATCATATACTTTCGACGCAGGATACTGATGGTTATATCGGAATTTATGCCCGGGACCTGCGCTATAAGCATATCACGGAAAACGGAGAATTATGGGCTCAGGCTACACTGTTCAGATCCCTGTTGGGCTACTATGAAGCAACCAACGACAAAAAAGTACTGTCAGCTGTAAAACGCGCTGTCAGCCGAACCATGCAGGCATACCCGCTTAACAACTCTGAACCGTTTAATATCTTCAAACCATACGCCGGAGCAGGACATGGATTAATGTTCACAGACGTCTTGTATCAATTGTACCTGATTACAAATCATTCAGAGTATCTTGATTACGCACTTTTTCTTTACAAGGATTATAATTCACACTCCATGGAAGAGGAAGATATTATGCTTAAAAATCTTCTTGATCCGGATTATCATTTTGCAGGGCATGGGGTGCATACGTATGAACACATGAGGCCTCTCGCACTTGCAGCTTATTTCTCGGATGAACCAAAATATAAAAAAGCACTCGATGGGTACATTCAAAAATTGACCAGGGTAATCAGTCCTTCGGGAGGGCCCGTTGGTGATGAATGGATTTTCGGACGAGTGGCCAGTGCCGATTCAATTGGCTACGACTATTGCAACCTTCAGGAGATGCTTGATTCATACAACCTGATGCTCCGGCTAAGTGGTGATGCAAAATGGGCAGATGCGATCGAAAAGCTTCTGTTTAATGCGGCGCAAGGGGCCAGGCACCCTAACGAAAGCTCCATCGCGATGAACAAGTCGGATAACTCCTATGAAATGGCGGGGGGAGAGAATGCCGGAAATGAACAGAAGGAACGCCTGGAGCAGTCCTGCTTTTTTAAAGGGAATCCACGTTATAAATATTCCCCTTCTCACCAGGATGTAGCGGTTTGTTGCCCGCCCAATGCGTCACGCATATATCCTTACTACTTAAAAGCCATGTGGATGCATTCAGATGCCGGATTGTCACTGAATTTGTTCGGACCTTCAGAACTGAACACCCGGATAAAAGGAGGACCAGTGAAAATCATACAACTTACTGATTATCCATTTGATCTCAAAGTAGATTTAGTGATCGAAAAGGCTCCAGGAGATAAATTCGAAATTGCAATCAGAAAACCGCGGTGGGCAATAAACATGGTTGTGAACAGCCCTGCAGTGGTTTCAGAAGACGAGGATTACATCTGCCTGAGTAAATTGTGGCTTCCAGGAGATCGTATACATATAAGCTTTGAAACACAACCCAAATTCAATACGGATCATGATGGCCATAAATACCTTTCTTATGGACCTCTGGTTTTTGCCCTGCCTCTCAAAGGGACAGCCACAGAAATAAAGAAATATTCTTTCCCGGGGTTTCGGGATCTGATTTACAGATATGCTGACTCACAGAGCAAGAAAACATATCAGTTCATAAATGAACCATTCAGCGTCAAAAGAAATAGTCCGGATCATCGTCATCCATGGGAAACTGCAGTCTTCCTGACAGGGAAGATGTATGATCAGGAAAACAAAACGGTAAGGGAAGTTGAACTAAGGCCTATGGGAGGGACCATATTACGTAAGATCACGTTCTCAATGAGATAAAGAGCCGTCATATTATCTGAAAAATTTAACAGGAACAGGACATGCATAAAAATAAAGATTTTGAAAACGCAAGCTACATTATTATGGGAGGAACTTCCGGTTTGGGATTAGCTTCTGCTCTGGCGCTCAGAAATCAGGGGGCAAGAGTTCTGGCGATCGGCAAAGATGACGGGAACCTGAATCCGGCTAAAGACAAACTTGGGCAGGAATGTATCGTAACGACTGGTGAAGCAACAGATCCGGAAACGATAAAAGACGCGATTATCCTTGCAGATAAGTTATTCGATGGTATTACCGGTCTTTTTCATGTTGCAGGTGGCAGCGGACGCAAGTTTGGCGATGGCCCGCTTGATAAATTAACGTTGGATGGATGGAACAAAACCCTGGAACTCAATCTAACTTCTCTTATGCTTTCCAACCAGGCGATGATCCAATATTTTCTGGAGAAGAAAAAACCAGGGATCATCCTCAATATGAGTTCTGTTCTGGCTTGTTCTCCTTCCCCGAAATATTTTGCTACTCATGCTTATGCCGCGGCTAAGTCTGCAATTATCGGGTTCACAAAATCTGTCGCAGCCTCTTATGCATCCTGTAATATCAGGCTTAACGTAATTGCTCCGGCTCTTTTCGAAACACCCATGGCAAAAAGGGCAATACAGGATGATGCAATATCCTCCTTTATAAAGACAAAGATGCCATTGGATGGCGGGAGAGCCGGGGATCCGGACGACCTTATAAACCCGGTGCTCATGTTCCTGTCTCCTTCGTCGAAGATGATTACGGGACAGGTGCTGGCAGTTGACGGCGGATGGACAGTCAGTGAAGGACAATATCAAGATTAAATATGATGGAGTTAATATATTTAGGCATTGATATAGGAGGGACTAATATTAAGTTCACCGTACTGGCTGATGATGGCAAACTGCTGGATCAAGGGGAAGTATTGACAGAAGACTCAGTGACATGTCCTGAAATCTGGAAGAACAAAATAATTGATCTCATCAAACGAAAATCCAGGGTCTTTACAAGAGACAACCCGGAGGGGGTGTTATGCGGGATTTCTGCCCCGGGCCTTACTGACCCTGAAAACCGGAAGATTACCTGTATGCCTGGCAGATTGGAGGGCTTAGAGAACTTTGACTGGTCGGAGGCTCTGAAAATGAGAATCTCGGTGATCAATGACGGACATTCGGCTTGCCTGGCCGAATATAAATCTTTTTATGAGGGTTCAGTCAGTAATATGCTGATGCTGACTTTAGGCACCGGAGTTGGCGGAGCGGCTATTTTAAATGGAAAGCTATTTCCGGGAGCGATCCAACGGGCAGGACATTTTGGACATATGACAGTTGATCACGCCGGGGTACAAACGGCAACTCAGATGGTCGGGAGTCTTGAATATGCAATTGGAAATTTTTCCATTGCCGAAAGAACGTATAATCATTTTGAAAACACCAGGGAACTGGTGGAGGCCTATAAAAACAAATGCACTTTAGCTACTTATTGGTGGCTAAAGTCTGTCCAGAAACTGGCAATAAGCCTTGCTTCTCTGATCAATGCGTTTTCTCCTGAATTAATCGTGCTCGGAGGCGGGATTACCGAAGCGGGAGATGATCTCTTTCTCCCCCTGAGAAAATTCATTGACTTGTATGAATGGAAGCCTAACGGATATCAGGTTGAGATCAGAAAAGCCCGGTTTGGAAGTTTTGCCGGTTCAATTGGAGCAGCATTCTACGCAAAAGAAAATTTCAAAAAGTAAATCATCAATTTTTAATTATGGGGTTAACGAAACAGTATCTGGAAAAATCAAAAGAAATAATTTCGGTGATCGAAAAACAGGAAGCTATTATTCAGAAGGTAGCCCTTCTTTTCGCCCGGTCTATCTTAAGGGGACGCATGGTACATATTTTTGGTTCAGGACATAGCCGAATGTTAGTAGAAGAAATGTGGCCCCGGTATGGTTCTTTCCCCGGGTTTAATCCGATTGTGGAACTATCTCTGACCTTTCATAATCTTGTCGTAGGGGCAAATGGCCAGCGACAGGCTATGTTCCTTGAAAATGTGTCAGGATTGGCGTCCCGGATCCTGCGTAATTTCGATCTCAGCAATCAGGATTCGGCTCTGGTGATCTCTTCGGGCGGATGTAATATAGTTCCCATCGAAATGGCTGAAGAATTCCAGCGACAAAATATTAAAGTTGTCGCTTTGGTGAGCAGCGCCCATCTCAAAGGCAGTACATCAAAGAGGACAGACGGGAGAAAACTGACAGATTTTGCCGATTTCGTGCTGGATACCGGGGCCCCGCTGGGCGATGCGATGATATCTGTGAAAGGGCTCAATACACCCGTTTCTCCAGGCTCCACCTTGGGAGGCGTAATGATCATAAACAGTCTGAAAGCGGAAATTGCGCATATTCTTACTGAAAAAGGGAAACCGCCCAAAGTGTTAACCAGCGGGAAAATTGTCGGAGAAAGTTACGCCGCCGATCTGTTCGAAGCTGCTTATGACGAACACGCTCATCTAATGGCGGCACTTTATCAAAATGTGGGAAACAAAAAATAACATTCATGAATATTTCAGTTCCTATATCAAAATCATTTGAAACCGATATCCTGGTCATCGGCAGCGGAAGTGCCGGTTCAATTGCCGCCATCGCGGCAGCACAGGGGAAGTACAAAGTTACCATCGTTGAACGGTATGGCTTCCCGGGAGGGGCTTCGACTCAGGCACTGGATACTTTTTACGGTTTTTTCACTCCTTCCGACCGCCCTCGAAAAATTATAGGCGGTATTCCTGATCAGGTAGTCAATGAATTGAATCGATCGGGAGATATTTTTTTAAGACCAAACACGTATGGCGCCGGAACTGGCATAACTTACAATCCTGAAAGACTCAGATTAATCTGGGATGATCTTTTTGTCCGTAACGGTGTAAGAATATTTTACCACTGCATTTTGACGGGTGTGGAAAACAATGATGAAATTTCCTCCTGTATCCTTTTTCATAAAGGAATTGGTTTTTTTTCAATTAATGCCAAAAGGGTGATTGATGCCTCGGGCGATGCAGATTATTGTTATTGGGCAGGTCTGCCTTGTGAAAAAGCAGGGAGTTCTGAACCAGCGCAAAGCATGACAACGACTTTCAGGATGGCAAATGTTGACCTGAAAGAGTTTCACAGCATGGGAGGGAAAAAAATGCTCGGGGAAAAAATGCGGGATGCTTTTGAAACCGGCAGGCATGCCCTGCCACGAAGAGAAGGTTCGGTTCATGAAATGTGCCAGCAGGGGTGTATTTCAACCGTTGCTGTAAAAGTTGTGGATCATGATGCTCTGGATACTGAAAGCCTGACAGACGCTGAAATCGAAGGAAGAAAGCAGGCATTCAGTTTTGAAGAATTTTTCAGGCTGGAGGTCCCTGGGTTCCAAAATTCGAAAATAATCGGCCTGGCTGCACAGATCGGTATTCGCGAAACGCGAAGAGTATATGGCGAATACCGGCTTACGAAAGTAGACTGCATGACAGCAAAGCAGTTTGACGATCAGGTATTGCTTTGCGGAGCACCAATTGAAGATCACCGAAAATCGCCTGAAGGTAAATCAGAGACGCATTGGGAGTATATTCCCGACGGCAAAGTTTATGGAGTGCCATACAGAACATTAATTCCACGGAAAAGCCGGAATGTTTGGGCCATAGGTCGTTGTTTCTCAGCGACTCACGATGCCCATGCTTCCTGCCGGTCGATGGGACAGACCATGGCCATGGGACAGGCCGCAGGACTGGCGGCCATATTGTCGCTGAAAAGCGATTGTGAAGCGGTAAATATCGAAATCCATAAATTGCAGGATATGCTTCTTGGACAGGGAGCTATTCTCGAATTCCCTTCGAAAGTTGCAGATATTTCGGGAGGCGGATGGGATAATAATAAATAACCATGAATAAAAACGACGGATTTTTCAGGACAGTTTTGGGTGACAAGCCCTCAGAAAAAATGGGGCTTACCTATTCTCATGAGCATATCATTATCGAAGATAGTTACATTACAGCTACTCATCCGGAATTTTTGCTGAATGATGTAAAAAAGGTTTCTGAAGAACTTACCGGTTTTCATATAGCCGGTGGCCGGACCGTGGTCGATACCATGCCTGCTGATTGCGGGCGAAACGTATTAAAGATGGCTGAGGTAAGCAGGATTAGCGGAGTGAATATTATTATTCCGACAGGTATCCATCTCGAGATTTATTATCCGAAAAATCATTGGCGGTTTGCCTATTCGGAAGATCGGCTTACCATGCTTTTTATTGCCGATATCGAAGAGGGAATTGATCAATATGAGTACTCGGGACCTTTTGTTGAACGTACAACTCACAAAGCAGGGGTAATAAAACTTGCCACAGGAAATGAGAAAATTACACCTCACCAGGAAAAGATCTTCCGGGCCGGAGTTAACGCCCATCTTGCCACCGGGGCTCCGATCCTGACGCATACCAATGCCGGGAAACACGCTTTGGATCAGGTAAAACTGCTTCAAAAGACGGGAGCCAGATTAGAACATGTTGTCATTTCACACCTTGACAGGGATGGAGATTTGCTGTACCACAAAGAAGTGCTGGACACAGGCGTGAAAGTGGAATATGACGCTGCTTTCAGATGGGGATTAAAAGGCGAGCAAAACCGGACTTTTCAACTTTTGGAGCATTTGCTTCCCCTTTATCCCCACCAAATCACCCTTGGGATGGACATGGCCAGAAATACCTACTGGAAAAGCTATGGGGGAGAACCCGGCCTCAACTATCTGATCGACTGCGTACCCGGTTTTTTGGAATCGACGGGTTTGAGCGAATATTACCCTCATCTGTTCTTTTGGAACCCGCGTAACCTTTATACCTTTTTTAAATCTGAGAATAATGACAAGATTTGACAAATTTAAACCGGCGAAAATTTTTTTTGCAGTGATTGTCCTGCTGTTTCCCTGGAAAACAGGAGCAGGACAGAAAAGTGAAGATTTACAGTATATTAAACCGCCTGAGGTTTTTTATCTCTACCGCAACTTTCCTTCAAAATATATCCCTCCGCGTCATATTGAAATTTGGGTGCCGCCGGGCGGTGAAAATTCAGCCCTTCCTGTTTTATATATGTTTGATGGGCAAAACATGTTTCATGGGGTCAGGAGTTTTGGGAACGCCTATATCAATGGTTGGCAGGTAAACGATGTTTTGGACAGTCTGATCACAGCAGGTACAATAACACCGGCAATTATTGTGGCGATCTATAACAAAGGCGAGGAGCGGTTCGCTGAATATATGCCGCAAAAGCCGTATGACCTGGTGGAGAAACGAATCGCTGAAACGACTGATCTGTGGTATTCCGGCTTTAAAGATTCTCCTCCCCGGTCAGATGCCCAGCTTAAATTTATTGTCGAAGAACTGAAGCCTTTCATCGATAAAAACTTCCATACATTAAGAAGTCGTAAAAGCACCTGGATCGCGGGCTCAAGCATGGGAGGCTTAATGGCCGCTTATGCCATCTGCGAATACCCGGACATATTTGGCGCAGCAGCCTGCCTGTCGACCCACTGGCCTGCACTTGGAGGAGTGTTCATCGAATACCTGAAGAACAACCTGCCAGATCCCCATTCCCACAAAATATATTTTGATTATGGTACGGAAGGGCTGGATGCAGAATACGAACCGTACCAAAAAAAAGTAGACGCTGAAATGCAGAAAGCAGGGTATGAAATGAATAAAAACTGGATTACGGTAAAATCTGAAGGAGCCAAACATCACGACGATGATTGGCATGATCGCCTGCACATTCCGCTGGAATTTCTCCTTTCACGTAAAAATAAATAAACCTGATTCATAAAAATTAGCGACCTTGAAAAAAATCATGACACCCCGCGAATTACTTCTTCAAACCCTGAGCCATAAACAAACTGATCGGATCGTTTTTGACATGGGCTCGGCCCCGACTACCGGAATACACGTTCGCGCCCTGGAAAGGCTAAGAATTTATTACGGATTGGAAAAAAAGCCGGTACGGGTTATTGAACCTTATCAAATGCTCGGACTTGTGGAGCAGGATCTGATTGATGCGATTGGTATAGATATCATAGCTGCATGGTCAAAGAAAAATATGTTTGGTTATGATAATCAACCTCCTTTAAAGGTATTCAGGACTTTTTGGGGACAGGACGTTCTTGTCCCTGAAAAATTCAATACTTCCTTTTTTAATGAAAATGGAGATCTTTTGTCATTTCCGGCAGGAGATACCAGTGCTGAATCTTCAGCCAGAATGCCCCAAAGCGGATATTTTTTTGATGCTGTTGAAAGGCAACAACCAATAGATGAACTTAACCTGAAGGCCGAAAATAACCTTGAGGAATATTCGCCTGTAATCGAAGAAGAATTGAAATATTGGAAATCTGAAACCGAAAGGGCCAGGGCTACAGGTAAAGGGGTACTTGCTGCGCTGGGAGGTACAGCATTGGGCGACATTGGTCTGATACCGGGAATGCAGTTGCGGAATCCCGGCGGTATTCGCAGCGTGGCTGAATGGTATATGAGTACCTGTATGAGAAGCGATCTTGTTAAGGAAATATTTGACAAGCAAAGTAACCTGGCTTTGGAAAATCTCAAACTTCTTTACGGGGCGATCGGGAATAACATTGATGTGATCTATGTTTGTGGTACCGACTTCGGTACACAGAACTCTACATTTTGTGCTCCTGAACAATTCGATGATATGTGGTTACCTTATTACAGAAGGATAAACAGCTGGATTCATGAAAATACGACTTGGAAAACTTTCAAACATTCATGCGGGGCAGTTGAAGGTTTTATGAGCAAATTTATTGACGCAGGATTTGATATTATCAACCCCGTTCAGATCAATGCAGAAGGAATGATTCCAAAGGAGTTGAAAAACAATTATGGAAAGCACCTTACATTTTGGGGAGGAGGGATTAATACTCAAAAAACCTTGCCTTATGGCACTCCTCGGGAAGTGCGTGACGAAGTATTAAGACTTTGCGAAATATTTTCCAAAGATGGTGGATTTGTTTTCAATACGGTTCATAATATTCAGGCAGATGTTCCTGTGGAGAACCTCGTGGCAATGATCAATGCCATCCATGAATTTGACACCAAATAAATGTATTTCTAAAGCATACAGGTCATGAACAAAAAACAGAAATTTGAACAATTGCTTAATCACGGCAAAGTCGATGATGGCTTTTTATTCCAGCCAATTCTTATGCATTTTGCAGCGCGTCATTCCGGAAAAACATACAGAGAGTTTGCTTCTGATTACCGGAGTTTGGTCGAGAGCAATCTAAAGTGTTTGGAAGATTTTGATATGGATGCTGTCGGTCTGATTTCCGATCCGTACCGCGAAACTTCTGCCTTTGGGGCAAAAGTGAGCTTTCCTGAAGAAACAGTTCCTGTTTGTCATAATGTTCTGATAAAGAGCATGAATGATATTGAGTTGTTGAAGAATCCGGATGTTTACGAGTCGGAAAGGACACGTGATCGAATAAAGGCGGCCGAAATGTTTTATAAAGAAATTGGAAATTCGGTACCCATTATTGGCTGGATCGAAGGGCCGTTGGCTGAAGCCTGTGATCTTGCCGGAGTAAGTGAGATACTGCTCAGCCTAATGATGAACCCCGATTTTGTAAAAAAGCTGGTAGAAAAAGTTATGAAAACGGCATTGGATTTCGCGAAAGCTCAAATCGAAGCCGGATGTGATATCATAGGTGTTGGAGATGCGATCTGTAGTCAGATTGATGCTGAAACTTATCGTACGATAGTGAAAGATAAACATGCAGCCATTTTTGAGTTTATCCACCGTCATGGGGCTAAAGTAAAATTGCACATTTGCGGGAACATTACCCATTTGCTGCCTGACATTAAAGACACAAGACCAGACATTGTAGATATTGACCACCTGGTAAATATGGAAGAGGCATATAACATGCTCGGTCCCGATATTGTCAGATGTGGAAATCTGGACCCTGTTTCAGTGATTCAACAAAAAAGCAGGGAGGATCTGGCTGATATAGTTAGAACACTTTGCAGTAAAGAAAAGGACAGGCGATTTATTATTTCAGGAGGATGCGAGATTTCAGTACAAACTTCACCCGAAAACCTGATGGTATTGAGAACCTGCTCAAGGTATTTCTGACTCATAAGATTATAATCGCATTTGTAAACGGACTAAACATGAAAAAATTACTGCTGTATGCGTCGATAGGCGTCTGGGGAGGCCTTTTATTTGGGTTCGATGTAGCCATTATTACCGGTGCAGGACCCTTTGTCACCCGAACTTTCGGGTTAAACAGCATCGAAGAAGGGTGGGCCTACAGTTCTTTATTGTTCGGCTGTATCGCCGGGGCTGCTGTGGCCGGGAGGCTTAGTGACACGTGGGGCCGTAAAAGTATACTCATCGTTGTCGCTTTGCTTTTTGCAATTACGTCGGTCGGTTCAGCGCTGGCCTGTAATCTGACTTCTTTCATCGTTGCACGCGTTTTCGGCGGCCTGGCTGTCGGTGCCGTATCAGTAGTAGCCCCAATTTTTATTTCCGAAGTATCCCCATCGCAATACCGGGGCAGGCTGGTGTCGGCATACCAGCTTTTTATTGTAGCAGGTATCCTGGTATCTTACTTCATCAGCTACCTTCTGTACGATATTGGTGCAAATAACTGGCGTTGGATGTTTGCCTTCGGGGCACTTCCTCCTGTTTTTTTTCTCTTTATGCTCCTGTCTGTCTCTGAAACACCTCGGTTTTTATATCTGAAAGGCCAAAAGGAGAAAGCTCTGGAGGTGCTTAAACACATTAATGGTCCTGAATTAGCGGCGCTCGAGATCGAAAAGATGGAGAAATCTATAAAAAGAGAAAAACCTGATTTGCGAATACGAAAAGATCACTCCATTCGTAGGCTGCTCATGATTGGTTTTGTTATGGCTTTGCTGCTTCAAATGTCTGGAATAAATATTATCATCAATTATGCACCGAAACTATTTTTGTCTTCCGGCTGGGATTTGAATGCAGGCTTATTTGCAACTTTCGGTATTGGCCTTGTGAACTTTATTGCAACGGGTATTTCTATTCTTATTATCGATAAATATGGTCGTCGATGCATGTATATCGTCGGTTCAGCGGGGATGACCGTCACACTGGCCGGAATAGCTATGGTGGGATGTATGTCTGTTTTTTCGGGGATGGTTGCTCTCATCCTGATTGTCCTTTTTTGCTTCTTCTTTGCCACATTTATCGGTCCTGTTTTTTGGACTTACCTGTCAGAAATTTTTCCGAACCGGGTACGGGGAACCGCTATGTCGATTCCAACTTTTACACAATGGATTTTCAACGCACTTATTGTTTTATTGTTTCCGTTAATGCTTGTGACCTTCGACATGAGTGTCATATTTGGCTTATTGGCGGTTTTTGCGTTTTTTCAATTCCTTTTTTCCGTTAAGTATATGAAAGAGACTAAAGGTAAATCATTGGAAGAAATTGAGAATCTTTGGAATTAATCAGGTAGGAATGGTCTGCCACCGAAATGGGAATGAGGTGTTCCATAGAAACAATTCGGAAAAAGATGATTAAAATGTCCTTCACACACGATCAAAAAAACGAATTTAAATGACAATACAAACCGTTTGGATGACAGTTTTTGTACTTACCCTTCTCTGTAATAAGACAAAAACGCAAACGCATGAAACCTTCATGGAGGATAGGGAAATTGAATGCCTCAACTGCGGCGAAATCAGACCCGGAGGATGGATAAAAAAGCGAATGCAGCAAGACCTGAGAAATGGGTTTGTGGGAAGTTTGGACAAACTGGTACCGGCTTTGGTAACAGGAGATGATATTTATGGTGAAAATCGTCTCACAAAAAAAAGTAAATTGAAAGATATGGGTTTAGTTTCAGGGAATGGGAACTGGGAGGTGCAATTTCTTTGGTGGAACAGCGAAACACAATCAAACTGGTGGGATGGATATATCCGGCATGCGATTCTTTTACAGGATAAAAAAGCGCTGGAAAAAGTGGTCAAATATGTCGATTATAAACTGGCTACACAGGATAAGGACGGATATCTTGGAATATATGCAGATGATTTACGCTATAATCATTCTTCAGAAAATGGAGAACTATGGGCACAGGCTTCATTGTTAAGAGGCTTGATAGCCTATTATGAATATACGCACGATAAAAAATTGTTGAATGCCATTGAACAGTCTGTTCAACTTACCATGAAGGCCTATCCCGTTAATACTTCAGAACCGTTTCAGGCAAACAAGCCCGATGCAGGTATTTGTCATGGACTTACCTTTACAGATATCTGTAATAAATTGTACCGGTTAACAAATAATCCGGATTACCTTAAGTATGCCGTATTTCTATATGAGGATTACAACAAACGGTCAATGCCTGAAGGAGATATCCAGATACATAACCTGTTTAATCCGGAATACAAATTTGAAGGACATGGAGTGCATACCTATGAGCATCTTCGGGCGTTAGCTATTGCTGCGTATTCCTCAGGTAATTTGATATATGTCAGAGCGCTTGAAAAATATTTGAAAAAGCTGGATAATGTTTTATGCCCAAGCGGAGGCCCCATTGGCGACGAATGGATCCAGGGAAAAACTGCTCACTCAGATTCTACTGGCTATGAATACTGTTCCCTTCAGGAATTATTGGATTCATATGCGATGTTATTGCTGAAAAGCGGGAATCCAAAATGGGCAGATAGAATGGAATGGTTATTTTTCAATGCCGCCCAGGGTGCCAGACATCCTAAAGAAAATTCTGTCGCCTATTGTAAGACCGATAACTCCTATCACATGATGGGAACACTCAACGGGAAACCTGAAGAGGGAAAAAACGCTGCCAGATATAAATATTCCCCTGTTCATCAGGATGTCGCAGTTTGTTGTGTGCCTAATGCCGGCAGAATTTATCCATATTATACCCAAAATATATGGTTAAGGATGCCAAAAGGTTTTCAGCTGAACCTTTTTGGCCCTTCTGAATTGGTTACTACGTTTCAAGGATCAAAAGTCAGGATCATGCAGGAAACGGATTATCCCTATGATCTGAATGTTCGTTTGAAGATTATAGTAGAAAAAGAACTGGAATTTGAAATTCGCATAAGGAAACCTGGCTGGATTAAAGGTTATACACTGGAAAAAGAAACTGGATACCGTGATTCCTCGAATTATATTATTCTATCAAAAAAATGGAATTCCTGCGATGAAATACATCTTTCATTTATGGCAGAACCGACCGTCCATGAAGATTTTCAAGGGGAAAGTTATGTCAGTTATGGTCCCCTGGTTTTCGCCCTGGAACTGGATGGCAAAAAGAAAATAGTGAAAGAATATGCGGGTGGTGCTTCACATGATTTGCTCTATGAACCGCTAATCAATGAGAAGTGTGATTATAAATGGATGCCAGGTGCCCTTTTCGTCATTCAGAAAGAACCGGTGAACGGGCTTTTCCCCTCTGAAGAGTCCGTCTGGCTGAATGGAACGCTGTATAACCCGAAAACCGGCAAACCTGTTCAGGTTAGATTAAAACCTATGGGGAATACCATTCTTCGGCGGGTTAGCTTCCGGAATTTTGAAAAATAGTTGCTTGTTAGCATGAACTAAGTTTATATATTTGCGTTATCTAATGGAATAATAAGTATTAAGCGATAGCTTTCTTTAATTGATAAAATTCTTATTCCGGATGTTGATGGCGCTAATATACCGCATAAAAAGAATATTGACAGGCATACTGATTGTTTTAATGGGTATGCTTGTTGTCAACAATGTTATTTTTATGCATGTTCATGCGCTGAGCAACGGCAAATTCGTGGTCCATGCGCATCCCTATAACAAAAGTCAGGATCCGGCCCCCTTCAAAACACATCATCATTCGGGGAGTGAATTTCTTCATTTATCTCATTTACAGCTTCTTTTTTTTATTACGCTCTTTTCCGCGATTTTGGTCGCTGATTCGCATGGCATCCAAAGGCTGATATGCGATCATTTCATCAAAGACCAGGTATTTCTTTGTATCCGGAAGGGGAGATCACCACCTGTTTAAC
>JBDKTZ010000090.1:0-2970 GCA_039679975.1 Prolixibacteraceae bacterium | reverse complement strand
AGACTATAAACAAATCTAATAAATTCATCATGAGCGACAGATTGTATATTTTCGACACGACCCTGCGGGATGGAGAACAGGTACCAGGGTGTCAGTTAAACACCGTTGAAAAGATCGAAGTGGCCAGAGCGTTGGAAGAACTGGGTGTCGACATCATCGAAGCCGGATTCCCGATTTCAAGTCCCGGCGACTTTAAATCAGTGGTTGAAATTTCAAAAGCAGTGACATGGCCAACGATCTGTGCACTGACGCGTGCTGTAGAAAAAGACATTGAAGTTGCGGCAGAATCCCTTAAGTATGCAAAAAAGGGACGTATTCATACCGGGATCGGAACTTCTTTTTATCACATTCACTACAAGCTCAATTCAAATCCGGAAGAAATCATTGAGCGTGCCGTGAAAGCGATTAAATATGCTAAAAGATTCGTGGAAGATGTGGAGTTCTATGCTGAAGATGCCGGGCGTACTGAAAATGAGTATCTGGCGCGTGTGATTGAAGCGGTAATCAAAGCCGGAGCTACCGTCGTTAACATTCCCGACACGACCGGGTATACCCTGCCGGTCGAATTTGGCGAAAAGATCAAATACCTCTTCGATCATGTAGACGGCATTCATAAGGCCATCGTTTCGACCCATTGTCACAACGACCTGGGTATGGCGACGGCCAATACCGTTTCGGGGATTATGAACGGCGCGCGCCAGGCCGAAGTAACAATCAATGGCATTGGTGAACGTGCCGGGAACACTTCGCTCGAAGAAGTGGTCATGACTATGAAAAGCCGTTATAAGGTGTTGAATATCGATACAAACATAAACACTAAAAACATTTACCGTACCAGCCGGATGGTGTCAAACATGATGAACATGCCCGTGCAACCCAACAAAGCCATTGTCGGACGTAATGCGTTCGCCCATTCCTCAGGGATTCATCAGGACGGGGTACTGAAGCACCGCGAAAACTACGAGATCATCGATCCCAAAGAAGTCGGCATCAATGAATCATCGATCCTGTTAACTGCCCGTAGCGGACGTGCAGCATTGAAACACCGGATCGAGGCTATGGGTTATGAATTGAACAAAGAAAAGCTGGACGACGTTTATGTGAAGTTCCTGGAGTTGGCCGACAGGAAAAAAGACCTCCGTGACGATGATATTGCCCTGCTGTTGGGTGATGTAAATAAGAAAGAACAACGGATTAAGCTGGACTATCTGCAGGTCATTACCGGTAAAACCCTGGTGCCAATAGCAACTGTACGTCTGGATATCGCGGGCGAAAAATTCAACGCCACTTCGGCTGGTAATGGTCCGGTTGATGCCGCCATCAAAGCGGTAAAACAGATCATCAGCAGGCAGGTCACGCTCGAGGAGTTTCTGATCCAGGCCATTACAAAAGGTAGTGACGATGTTGGAAAGGTACACATGGAGCTGGATCATGAAGGAGTCAAATATTTCGGATTTGGAGCGAATACGGATATTATCACCGCATCGGTCGAAGCATTCATTGATGCCGTTAACAGCATTCCGGTAGGCAGGCCCGTAAAGAACGAGAAAGTTAAAATAGAAGCAGAATAAATCGATTCACAAGGCCTGAAGGAAATTAATTTCAGGCAAAGCTTAAAAAGAATATGGAAGCAAAAACTTTATTTGACAAAATCTGGGATGCACATGTCGTGAGACAGGTTGAAGGTGGCCCGAATGTATTGTATATTGACCGGCACTTTATTCATGAAGTGACCAGCCCGGTCGCTTTTCTGGGACTTCAAAAGCGCGGGCTTACTGTATTTCGCCCCAACCAGACAACGGCTACTCCCGATCACAATGTGCCAACCATGAATCAAAACCTGAGCATAAAGGATGAATTATCGAGAAATCAGGTCGAGATGCTGAAAAAGAATTGCGAAACCTACGGGATCACTTTTTACGGACTGGGAAGCGAAGGACATGGGGTTGTTCACATCATTGGCCCGGAAATGGGGCTGACGCAACCGGGTATGACTATTGTTTGCGGCGACAGCCATACTTCCACCCACGGAGCTTTTGGAACCATCGCTTTCGGGATTGGAACAAGTGAAGTGGAAATGGTACTGGCAAGTCAGTGCATCATGCAGCCAAAACCAAAAAAAATGAGGATTTCTGTTGACGGAGAATTGAAGAAGGGGGTTACCGCCAAAGATATTGTGCTTTATATTATCTCGCAAATCTCGACCAGCGGAGGCACCGGTCACTTTGTCGAATTTACAGGATCGGCCATTCACAGCTTAAGCATGGAGGGTCGAATGACCGTCTGTAACATGAGTATTGAATGTGGGGCCCGCGGTGGTATGATCGCCCCCGATGAAACAACAATCAACTATATTAAAGGACGCCAGTTCGCACCAAAAGGCGAAGACTGGGATAAGGCTGTAGCCTACTGGAGATCATTAAAAACAGACGGAGATGCTACATTTGACAAAGAGTTTCATTTCGATGCGGCAGATATCGAACCCATGATCACTTACGGCACCAATCCGGGAATGGGTATTGGTATATCCAAATCAATCCCAACAGGAGATAATCTGGAAGGTACCGATAAGGCTACTTTTCTGAAATCGCTGAAATATATGGATTTTCACCCGGGAGAACAGATGAAGGGGAAAAAGGTGGATTATGTTTTCCTTGGAAGTTGTACAAACGGACGGATCGAAGACTTCAGGGCTTTTGCACAATTTGTCAAAGGCAGGAAAAAAGCAGCGCATGTGACCGTATGGCTGGTGCCGGGTTCTAAATCAGTGGAGCAACAGATCATTGCAGAGGGTCTGGACAAGATTCTCTCGGAAGCCGGAATGCCTTTACGGGAACCGGGATGTTCGGCTTGCCTGGCGATGAATGAAGACAAGATCCCTGAGGGAAAATACGCGGTATCAACGACCAACAGGAATTTTGAAGGCAGGCAGGGTCCCGGATCCCGAACCATGCTGGCCAGTCCTGTAAC
>JBDKTZ010000017.1:0-2631 GCA_039679975.1 Prolixibacteraceae bacterium | reverse complement strand
TTGCTTCATCAAGCACAAGTATCGGTGCATCCTTGAGCATCGCTCTTGCTATCGAAATTCTTTGCCGTTCGCCTCCCGAAAGCCTGACGCCTCTCTCTCCGACGATCGTTTGATATCCTTGTGGCAGCGCGGATATAAAGTCATGAGCTTTTGAATTACGGCAGCAAGCTTCTATCTCATCAAAGGAGGCCTCCGGTTTTGCGACGCGAATATTATCCTCAACAGTTCCGTAAAATAGATAGGTGTCCTGAAACACGGCGGCGATTTGACGACGAAGATCCTGTATTGAATATTTACCAATCTCTTTTTTGCTGATTTTGATACTGCCCGTCTGCGGGTCGAAAAACCTGAGCAGTAAATTGACAACAGTAGATTTACCGGTACCGGACTGACCGACGAGTGCGATTTTCGCTCCTGACGGAATTGACAGGTTGAGATTTTTGAGTGCCGGTCTCGTTCCGTCATTATAGGAGAATGTGACTGCATTAAAATCAATAGAAGGTCTTATTCCCTCAGGAACAACAAGCCTATCATTGCCTTTATCCAGAACAGTTATTGTTGTGTCAAGAAATTCAAACATTTTCTCAGCAGCCGAAAATCCCAAAAACGATTTGTGCCAATACGCATTTAAATCGTTAATTGGTCTGAAGCATTCGGTTGACAAAAACAGAATAACAGTCAGGCTTGACATCGCAAGCATACCCATGCTTAAGTGGAAAGCGCCGATTCCGACTGACAATGCCGTTCCGATCGCAGTAGCGAAGCCGACAAATGCGGAGCTGATCAGCGACACGTTGAGCTTTTTCATCGTGTGATTATACAGTTCGTTGGCATCTCGTTCGAGCTCGTTGCCTTTTGCATCACTCGCATTGAATGCTTTGAGTGTTGTCATTCCTTGCATCGCATCCACAAACTGCGAATTGAGGTTCCCGTAGGATTCCCAATGGCCGTGGCCAATTTTGTTCATCAGTTTGTCCCAGAACATCGGGCAGAGTACTGATATAAGAATTGATACGAAAACAATCACACCCACCAGTGGGTCCAGGCTTGCCATATAAGGAAGAATGCATACAAGACCGACGGCAGTGACCAACACCTGAGGGATATAGTCAACTAGAAACACTTCCAAAGCTTCAACGCCATCAATGAATATCGACTGGAGCTTTCCTGTGCGGCCGTCCTCCATATATGCCGGACCTAAATGAAAGAAATGCTCAAAAAGGTTAATTCTCAAAGCCTCTTTAACTCTCTCAGCCGCATATTTCCCAAATATTTCTCTTATCCATAACAAATGAGCTCTCAGCACGACCATAAGTGCAATTCCGAGAATTATCGGAATGAAGAGACGCCAATTTAACTCAGCAAAAGCATAACTCACGCCTTTCGCCGATAAAAAGGCTTGAACAATATATGTCCCTGTTATTAGCACGCCTATCAGTGCTTTTGCAAGAAGCGAACCTCTCGCACCTTTTGTAACGCTCAGTAATCGTAGAATCACTTGAAACCTTTCCAACGGACTAATTAAGTAGATAATGGCCTGCGATGAAACTTGTCTAGTATGAAATTTACTTATTTTGGTAACACCTTTACCATACAAAAAATTACTATAAATAGTTATCCATTTGTATTCGGTTAAGATATGATATATAAGGTGTTATTTTCATTGCTTTTTCTGTTAACCCCTAAATGTAAATCAAGATGGATAGACGATTGCAGTAGTCATTTTAAAGTTAACAGATTCCTTAACCGAATACAGATGAATAGTTACCGAATCATCACCCTGTTTCCTGTTTGAGGGCATCAAATTAGCTCAGTACTTCACCAACTTGTAGCAGTGATTATACAATCAGATTTCTAAAATGATAAAAGAGCTATTCCAGTCAGCAAAGATTCCATTTATTATTCCTGTTAAAGTTCAAGGAAAACAGATGAAGAACCTACTAGAAGTACAGAAGTCCTGTTGTCTTGAGTATACTATGTCCTTACAAGGAAAAGATCCACTAAGTCTCGATATTGTAGTCTGCGTGAATTATTTGAAAGGTAAAAAAGATGAAAATGGTTAGAGATTCATGTTTTTTCAGTTAGTGGTTCTACAGATCCGAAAAAAGTCTCAAAAATGTATGAACGCAGGTTTTCAATTGAATCTTCTTATTGAATACGTAATTCATCAAAACCAAGGACTTTCTCAAAAAAACAACCAGTGCACTACCTTATACAATAATCTCGTTTTTAATCCAAAATTACTGGGTATCGTAATAAGTTTTGATTTAGAATTGTTCAAAATCGTTTATATTAGTCCGGGTAGTGGTGTGAAAATAATTTGCTTGAATCTGAGCTTTAAATTGAAAAAATGTCTTAGAAATCTCTATAAAATTGTTTATAGCTTCTGGAGTGGTATATATAAAAATATAATTATATGGTGGTGGCTACGTGCACATTTTACTGACAGGAGCGATTCACGGGAAAAAATATATTATAAAAGAAAACGCAGAAAATCAATAACGTTTTAGGACTATGCAAACTTTTTTATGGGCCTGACCGGATTTGAACCGGTGACCGCTCGGTTATGAGCCGAGCGCTCTAACCTGACTGAGCTACAGGCCCTTATTGATTTTTATCATACTATTAGTA
>JBDKTZ010000535.1:0-3369 GCA_039679975.1 Prolixibacteraceae bacterium | reverse complement strand
CCGAGCCATGGTAAACTGAGCAGGCATCCGGAGAATGAGCTTAAAATGAATAACCGATTCCGGCTCATGATATCGATACAATATTCCGGGCTAAGCTCAGGGACTCTTCTTTCCTTGCACGGTCCAGAATGAAATCGATCCGACCCAGGATCAGCCCTGCCCATGCTGCCTGATTCACAATGATCCGGTTGCCTTTTGCATTTTTAAGCTGAAGTGGTTCCTGCAGATAGGTATGGGTATGACCACCAATGATCAGATCGGTCATACTGGTTTCTGCAGCAAGCAAGGTATCGGAAATCTTATTTTCCCTGTATTTCAATCCCAGGTGAGAGAGACAAACGACCAGGTCACAATTGCGTTCTTTTTTCAGGAATGCTTCCAGCTTTTGTGCCGTGGATACAGGGTCGAGGTAACGGGTTTCACCATAATTTTTTTCGGCAACCAGCCCGGCCATTTCAACCCCCAGTCCGTAAAGTCCGACTCTGACGCCGTTTTTGTTGAAGATCCGGTACTTCGGAAAACGGTTCCGGAGAATGGTCTGTGAAAAATCATAGTTGCTGCATATCAGCGGAAATCCCGCGTATTTCAGGGATTGCTCAATTCCTTCAAGCCCGTTGTCAAACTCGTGATTCCCAATGGTTGAAGCCTCATAGCCCATTTTTGTCATCACCTTCATGATCAGTTCTCCTTTGTAAAAGTTGAAATAGGGGGTACCCTGAAACATATCACCGGCATCAACGAGCAGTATGTTATCGTTTTCCTGCCTGATTCCCTTTATCAGCGCCGACAGCCTTGCCAGACCTCCTCTGCCCGCGTAGGAAGGGTCAGTTTCGGGAAAAGGATCTATATGACAATGAATATCGTTGGTATGCACGATGCTCAGGCTTACCAGATCTTCTTTTGCCAGCAAATCTTTTGATAGTCCTGTCAGAGCCACCGCCGCCGATGCTCCGGCTATTTTCTTAAGAAATTTTCTTCGGCTGTTCATATCCTCATTTTCAAATTAATGTGAACCATACGGACTAAAGTTGTGAGTTGTAAGAAGCAAGTTTACAATCTTTGTCACAATTTGCATTTCTCTGCTGAATGCTGAGACTTTCCGGTCTCCCTATTCCATATAGATCCGGCCATCCGGATTTGGTGTGATTTTTTTCCCTGACCGATATTCCCTTTTCATATAACTAATCATGCAATCCCTTAGTTTGATACTTGTTGAAATATATTCCAGGCGATTGGTTAACATCTGCATGTCATCACCTCCGTTGGCCACGTAATCATTTGTGACCATCCAGTATTCGCCATTTTGGTCAAGAGGTTTCCCGTTTATTTCCAGGTGAGAAACCCGGCGATCGCGAATACCGATTTTTATTCCTGCCACGCAGTCACCTCCCTGATCAGCAATTTTCTCTGCAAATGCATAAACGTCAACTCCTTTGAGTTTCAGCAACACCATTTCATTTTCAAAGGGCATCAGTTCGTAAATTTTTCCAACGGTAATGTTGCCCTGAGGCAGTGCGGTCCGCAGGCCGCCATAGTTCAGGTAAGCCATAACCGGAGTGGGTTTTGACAGACTATTTTTTGCATATCTGCGTCCTTCTTCCAGAAGCAGATCTCCAAGGTAATTGGTCAGCCGGCTTTCGGGTCGTCCTTTTACCAGTTCAACTGTACTGATAGCGATGACTTCTTCCATTTCTTCGGTGAGTTTATTCCTGTAGGGTTCAACCAGCCTGATCAGCGACGAATCGATGCGGGTTAAATCTTCTGCATTGGAAATATTTTCTGTTTTGACGTTCTGAATCACCAAACTGGATTTGCACGAAGTTATTCCTCCCAGAAACAGAAGGAAAATCAAAGCTTTTTGCATAGACATTTGTTTAAATATTGTGAATTGTTTTTCTTTTCCGGCTTTATTTGAAACAAAATAATTTTAATCTTTACGAGACGAAAAATGTGAACTTAATGATGGATTTAAAGGTAAGAATTTTCGTGCGCCCGTCACACAAAGTGATCGTACCGGCGCTGTTTTTTTTCTTGTTTGGTTATCTTTCCCATGCTCAGACTTATTCGACTGCCAAGGCACAGAGCGGTGACGGAATCTACTCTTTATTAAAACGTAACGGACTGTCTCCCTCGGAATACATGGATGATTTCATAGAGATCAATAAATCCAATTTAGGCACTGATAACTCGCTTTTCACCGGACGTACCTATAAGCTTCCTGTGGTAAAGGCGTCAACTTCGGTTTCTTCTTCTGAAAGTATTACCTATGAAATATTAGGCCCCGAGTATAAGAAAGTGAACAGGAAAGACAATCAGTTGTCAGGTGTTGTGTATTATCTGGTAAGTGGCCATGGGGGACCTGATCCGGGTGCGATTGGTCATTTTGGAAATCATATGCTTTGTGAAGACGAATATGCCTACGATGTCACGCTTCGTTTGGCACGATGTCTTCTTGAACACGGAGCACAGGTTTACATCATGGTCCGGGATAAAAATGACGGGATCAGAGATGAAAGTATTTTGAAACATGATCAGGATGAAGTGTGTTACCCTGATCTGGCGATTCCCCGTAGTCAGCTCGGTCGCCTGAGGCAACGTAAAGATGCGGTGAATGCGTTATACGCAAAAAACAGGAATAAAGTGCAGCGCCTCGTTGAAATCCACGTCGATTCAAGAAGTAAAGGACAGAACATCGATGTATTCTTTTATCATGACAAAAGCAGTTCGACAGGCAAGAAGCTCGCAAGCAGCTTGCATCAGACCTTTAAGGAGAAATACAATTACCATCAGCCAAGCAGGGGATACAAGGGAACAGTTTCGGACCGTAATTTATACATGTTGAAATACTCTTATCCTCCTGCTGTTTTTATCGAGTTGGGCAATATTAATCACCGGCGTGATCAGCAACGGTTCATGATTACCGACAACCGGCAGGCTATCGCAAACTGGCTCGCCGAGGGGCTGATCAGGGATTTAAAAACAAACAGATGATGGAACTGCCTCATGGAAAAAGCCTTATTCTTTTTGATGGATATTGTCATTTGTGCAACCGGATTGTTCAGTTTATTCTGAAATTTGATCGTAAGAAAATGTTTCTTTTTGCACCATTGGAAAGTGATGTGGGGCTGTTTTGGAAGGGGAAAAGGCAGATTCCTGAATCGGTCGATTCGATTATTCTGATCGAAGAAAATTGCTTTCTGATAAAATCGGACGCTGCTTTGAAAATTATGAAGCAATTGGGCGGATTTTTTCCCGTTTTTCTGATCTTTCGTTTAATTCCGGTAAGATGGAGGGATTGGCTTTATGATCTGATCGCCAGGAATCGCTTTCGTTGGTTCGGAAGAAGAGAAAGCTGCATGATTCCGACGA
>JBDKTZ010000153.1:0-1845 GCA_039679975.1 Prolixibacteraceae bacterium | reverse complement strand
GCAGAATCTGAGCCGGAAGGTCCTGGGCCGGACCGGTTTTATCGGTTGTACCTTCCACGGCCACATCCGAGAAAACATGTTCCGTAACAATCGGGGTGCCATCTCCGCAATATTCATTTTTTGCATTAGATAAGCAGGCAACCAGTGCTGCATTAAGCCCATCTGCATCGATAAAAGTATTTTCCGGAGCATAAAAGGAAAGTGGT
Organism: Prolixibacteraceae bacterium; assembly: GCA_039679975.1. Classification (GTDB taxonomy): domain Bacteria; phylum Bacteroidota; class Bacteroidia; order Bacteroidales; family Prolixibacteraceae; genus JBCFBK01. Next base: position 1,639 of record JBDKTZ010000153.1, on the reverse strand, counting down.
TCCGGTTCAAGAAAATCAGTAGAACAGCCACCTCCAAGAAGAACCATCGTCAATATTGTTATTATTAATTTATCTCTTCTCATAGCATCGTATATTAAAGTGTAAAGTTCAGTTTTAACGAATAATAGGTAGGTGCATAACCTTGTGACTCGGGATCCATCCAGTCCCAGGTAGGACGCCATACGTATGGGTTCTGAGTGACCAGTGAAATATTGCAGGCAGCTATCTTGTATCTGTCCAAAAATGCTTTAGGAAGGCTGTATGTCAAAGCAATATTATCAATCCTGACAAAAGAGTTATCTTCCCATACGTTGAATCCGGATTCGTAACTTCTGACCCGGGCCCATCTGTTGTTCGGATGTTCAGGAGTCCAGTAAGGGACATCATAAGCAGTTCCCCGGTCATAAAATGAGTCGTCACCCTTCCTGTGATTATTGGCAGCCTTATGGCCCAAATAGGAATACATTTTTATTGAAAAGTCCCAGTTTTTATATTGGAAATCATTCCTGAATGACACTCTGTATTTGGGTTGTCTGTATCCAAGATATTGTTTATCTTTATTTGTATAATAACCGTCACCATCGTAATCCCAGAGTTTAAAATCGCCTGGTTCGCGTGCGTATTTGGCCGCTTCTTCCTTTTCGTCTGCTTGCCAGATCCCAAGCACTTTGTAATCCCATATTTCATCGGTGGAATGACCGATGAACCATTCGTTTGTCTCGTCATCCACCTCTTTCATATTCCCGTTTTCATCCGTCGTATAATCGCCGAAGAGATGAATAATTTCATTTTTATTATGCGCTACAGAAAAACCGGATGTCCAGATAAAATCGTTTGTCTGAATGTTGGTTGAATTCAATGAGAGTTCAAAACCTTTGTTATTCACCTGCCCCATGTTTGAATAAACGCTTGCAAAGCCAGTAATATCAGGCAACTGTCTCTCCATGAGCAGATCCGTTGTTTTCATGAAATAAGTGTCAAAATTTCCTTTTAGCCGACCTTTCAGAACAGAAAAATCAAGCCCGCCATTATAAGCTCCGGTACGTTCCCATTTTAAATTGGAGTTAGCCATGCGGCTGGTGTACAACTTGGATACGTACTTTTCACTTCCACCTTCGATCATGACAAATTTACCCGTTGCGAGATTGGACAATGCATCATAGATGCCGACTCCCCGGTTTCCGTTGGTACCATAAGAGGCCCTTATTTTAAGGAAATCGATCCATTTTATCTTGAAGAAATTTTCCTCACTGATCATCCACCCCAAAGCCAAAGATCCGAAATCGGCCCATGGATTCTTTTGACCGAAGGCTGAATACCCATCCCGACGGAAAGATCCGGTGATCATATATCTGTCTTTCATAACATAATTTAGCCGTGCCAAATAAGCTGCACCGGTGCTGACCTGGTCATTGCTGGTGATAGACAGATCGGCTGTGGCAGACTGCATAGCATGATATCCAAGATAGTCGTTAGGCTGAAAATAGTTTCTTGACATCCCATCATACCAATATTGATACTTTTCCGAATTTTGAACAAGCGTTAAGTCGAAGGAATGTTCTCCAAACTTCCTGTTCCATTTCAACATATTGTTCACCTGCCATTCAAAAACCGTTGTATTCTCCCTTGACGCCCGTCC